>CAYVTA010000013.1:14580-31637 GCA_964454355.1 uncultured Eubacteriales bacterium
ATTTTTATATGTCTGATTCTCCACAGAAGAAAGACAGGCATCTATGTATTGTTCAACATTGTATACGGGTATTATGACCGTAACAAGGTAATCATTGTTCATTTTTATTCATCCTCACAGTTTTCGGGAATTTCAACATATTCATCAGGGAATGCGTTAAGTACAAGCTCATTAATAACAAAAACAGAGCTGTTTGACACAATTGCACTCAATGAGAATTTTTTAATATTTTCCGCCATAGGACAACGAAGGTACTGTCCGCAGAGAATTGGCGATGTTCTGACGATCTTTTCATCATCATCCTTAAACTGAATTACAAATTTCGTATTAAAGCTGTAACCGCCCAAATGGATACGGATCCAGCCGTCTATATTGTAATCCTCAACAGAAAAATCATCAGTAAGCTTTACATAAACCTTTTTGTAATCGGTAATAAATGAATAAAGGCCTACTGCTCCGTCTGCAAGCTCCATTGTGTTATATATATTTGGATTTTTGGAAAACTCGGGTAACAGCTCAACACCTGATTTTCTGTGAGGCATTTTATAATATTTGTCTGCCGGAAGATTCATAGCATAATCCCAAAGATAATCCATATCAACACCGCAATCAATGTCAATATCTTCAACATCTTCACAGAATTCTCCCGTAAAGCCTTCGCAGAAGTGGAACATATCCGTAGACATAGTTACAAAGCCTTCGATCAGTTTATTCTGAGTAAATGTATCCATTCCGAGAGATGATGCAACACTCTTGGTGAATATACATCTGTCAGGAAGTACACGATCAGTTACGATGTAAGCATTTGATCTGTCCACAGCAACACATTTTTCATCTTCCCACTTATAGTAAGCACCTTTGCCAAAAACTGAAGCGGTAGAATATCTGCGTGTAAGAAGAAGATCTGAAAGATACTCTGTACCGTAGTAATTATCTGTACTCAGATAACAATAGTAATCAACATCCGCAATATCACTGATGGCAGAAATGTTCATATTTTTGCAGAATGTAACATTTGATCCCGCACGACATATAAATGATGAGAAGATAACAAGTGATTTATATTTATATGAAATACGATTGAATGTTTCAAGGATTTGTTCGGTTTCTTCCTGAGATTTAGCAACAGCAAAGCAGCATACACGCTTTTTAGGCTCTGAATAATCTGCACCGAGTGCATATTTACAAATTGAAACCATACGATGGTAATATGTATGCTGACTGAGAACTTTTCTCAAAGCAAGCAAACGAACTCTGTCACCATACATCACATCCGTTGCTCGCCTGTTAAATTCTTCAATATTGTCAAGATCCTGCAAAACAAGATCACCCAAAAGTGTTTTTATTCCGGAGCAGGGGTTTGACACAGAAAGAGTGTTACAAGCAAGCAATTCAAAAATTCGTCTTGCCTCCATTGTTGATGAACGCTTAACAATGTTCATAGTAAGGCTCCAGTCGTAGCCTTTGTAAGCAACATCGATCTTATTCATCGGAAGCGAGCCTACGATCATGTGCTGATACTGTTCAGGGAAAGTATAATCCGGATTTCCGGGATATACATTTCTGTCATATATAGCAAAAGGCATTTTACTTTTAAAAAGATCTACGATCTGAATAAAATCATGGCAGCGTTCTGTTTGTTTTGCATAATAACTTCCTGCGAAGCAGCAGCCGGGCTTACGTTCATACTTTTCAATGGGAGTGAACATTTTTGTTTCAACTGCAAACGGAAGCACTCCTACATTATTATGGTGAAGCATTCTTTTATAAAGCGGCACACAGTCCATATCGGTAGTATAAACCCAATCAAAATGAGATGCAGCCCCCAAAAATGTATCAAAATGCACCGGATCTTCCTTGTTCCAGAAAACTGTAGGAATACCTCTCATTCGGCACCAGTTTATTATACCGAGAAATGAGGGATCGCAATTATATACCTTTTGATACCATTTATTATTTACGCCATGCCATGCGGACTCGACAAATAACAGCTCAGGCTGAAATTCCTCAAGTTCTTTTTCCCAATTTTCATATGTCAGATTCAGATATTTACAGTCATAAGGAAAACAAAAACAACTAAGTTCATCAAGTATTCCCGCAACTCTGAGATTCTGTAAAGAATACTTTTCACTCATTTTTCTGCCTCCTCACTTTTAAACTTGCGAAGAAGCCTTTTTATAAATCTTTTCAGCTTGCCTAATAATCCGTCACTTTCAATAGAACCGTACTTTTTTCTGTATGCATCAACCTGTGCAGTTACTGTGCGGTATTTCTCATTTGCATCATTAAGCTTAGCCTTAAGCTGAGCACAATTCCTTTCAGACTCTTCATACATTGCTCTGAGCTCAAAATACTGAGCCTGCAACTGAGCAAATTCCTGACTTGAACTCTGGTATTTAAGCTGCGATTCTTTTAACTGCTTATAAGTCTCAATACTTCCGGATTTATCACGAACCAGCATTTCGTTCTCCGCAGTAAGTGATAAAAGACGCAGGGTTAATAATTCTTTTTCTCTTTTTTCCGCTAAATCTGTCATTGCACGCCACCTCAAACAGTAATTAAATAAATAATAAAAACATACAGTTTTAATCTATTTTATTATATCACAATATCACGTATTGTCAATAGTTATAAATGTATCCGGAACGGCTCTGCAGTCCTGAATCTGACAAATAATACATGAAAAAAGGATGACAAATATGTTTTATTCTGATATAATTAAATTCAACATATTAAACGGGTGAATACAATGAAAGAAAGAATTATACAGTTCGGAACAGGAAATTTCCTGAGAGCTTTTGCGGAAGACTTTGTTCAGAAGATGAATAACAAAGGTCTTTTTAACGGAAAAATCGTTATCGTTCAGCCTACAAAAAGCGGAAAAACAGAAATTATTAATAATCAGAACGGAAAATACAATCTGTTTCTGCGAGGAATTGAAAACGAAAACGAGGTTTGTGAGCACTCCCTTATTGAGTCAGTCAGTCGAGGTGTAAATCCGTATAAAGACTTTGAAACATATCTTGCCCTTGCGGAAAATGAAGATATGCGTTTTATAATATCAAACACGACGGAAGCCGGAATTGAGTTTGATGAAAGCTGCAGTTTTTCTGACACGCCTGCACTCTCTTTTCCCGGAAAGCTTACACAGCTTCTTTATCATCGTTTTGAATCAGGTTTAAATGGTTTTATAATACTGCCTTGCGAGCTTATCGACAACAACGGCAATGAGCTGAAAAAATGCGTACTCAAATATGCAAAACTTTGGTCTTTGGGTGATGAATTTACAGCATGGTTGGAGAATAAAAACCACTTCTGTAACACGCTTGTAGACAGAATCGTAACAGGCTATCCTAAAGATGAAGCAGAGGTACTGTTCAAAGCTATCGGCTATGAAGACGAGCTGCTTGATACTGCCGAGATATTTCATCTGTGGGTAATTCAGGGGGATTTTGAAAATGAACTTCCCTTACAAAAAGCAGGCATCAATGCAATCTGGACAGACAATGTTACACCATACAAAAAAATGAAGGTCCGCATTCTCAACGGTTCACACACATCTCTCGTTTTCCCCTCTCTTCTCTGCGGAGCAGAAACTGTCGGTGATAGTCTTAAAGACAAACAGCTTAAAGAATTTCTTAACACGTGTCTGTTTGGATATATTCTTCCGATATTGGGAGAAACAGATGAAAACAAAGCTTTTGCACAAGCTGTACTGGAGCGTTTTGCAAATCCCTACATAAAACATATGTGGAAATCCATTTCATTAAACTCTGTCAGCAAGTTCACTGTCCGTGTACTGCCCACAATCAGGGAATACTCGAATAAAAACGGATATATCCCCAAGCCCCTTGCATTCTCGCTTGCTTGTCTTATCGAATATTACAAGACAAATGATGTACAGGACGATATCAACGCAGTTAAATTCATCAAAAACAACAGTGTTGAGAGTATTCTTGCAGAGCAATCACTCTGGGGTACTGATTTAAGCTCCATGGCAGATATTGTAAATGAGAGTATTTACAATATCCGCAACGGCGGCATAAGGGAGGCACTTTCATGGGCTATGTGCTGATACACCCTGATGATAATGTTAAAGTCAACATTGAAAACGGACATAAATACGCCATAAGAAACATAAAAAAAGGCGAAAAAATCATAAAATACGGTTTTCCCATAGGCATTGCAACCGCAGATATTGACAAAGACGGACATGTTCATTCTCACAACTTAAAAACTGCTCTTACGGAAACATCGGATTATGCATACGAACCGAATTTTACAACTGCTGAAAAACTGCCGCCTATTAAAATTAATGCATATATCCGCAAAAACGGAAAAATCGGAATCCGCAACGATATATGGATAATCAATACTGTAGGCTGCGTAAACAAAACTGCTGAGATTCTTTCAAAAATGACCGGAGCATTTGCATTTCCCCATCCTTACGGCTGCAGTCAGTTGGGCGATGACCATAAAAGAACACAGGAAATCCTCTGCGGACTTATTAAACACCCAAACGCAGCAGGAGTGCTTGTGCTTGGATTAGGCTGTGAAAACAATAACATTAATGAACTGAAAAAAGTACTCGGAAAATATAACGACGAGCGAATCCGTTTTCTTAATGTTCAGGACTGTGATAACGAAATTGAGGATGGCGTAAAAATCATTAATGAACTTAAAACGCTTGCAGAAAAAGACGAACGCACACAAGTTCCGATAAGCGAGCTGAAAATAGGAATGAAATGCGGCGGAAGTGACGGACTTTCAGGAATCACTGCAAATCCCTTGTGCGGTCAGATTACAGACAGGCTTGTTGCAACGGACGGCTGTGCAGTGCTGACGGAAGTTCCTGAAATGTTCGGTGCAGAGCAGTTGCTTATGAACCGCTGTGTCAACGAATCCGTATTTAACGATACTGTGGAACTGATAAACAAATATAAAGAATATTTTATTGCTCACAATCAGCCTGTTTCGGAAAATCCTTCACCGGGGAACAAAGAGGGCGGCATCACTACACTTGAAGAAAAATCCTTGGGCTGCGTGCAAAAGGGCGGAACAGCTCCGATTACGGCAGTTCTTACCTACGGTGATACAATCGAAAAGAAGGGCTTAAATCTTCTGAACGGACCGGGAAACGATATTGTTGCAGTAACAAACCTCACTGCCGCAGGCTGTCATATGATTCTTTTCACAACCGGCAGAGGAACTCCCCTTGGTGCACCTGTTCCTACATTAAAAATCGCAACAAATACCTGTCTCGCAGAAAAGAAAGCACACTGGATAGACTTCGATGCACAAAAAGGTAACGCAGATGAACTTTTTGATTTGGTTTTAAAAACAGCCAACGGCAAGAGTGCAAAAAATGAGATAAACGGCTACCGTGAAATTGCAATTTTCAAAGACGGTGTAACACTATAATACAAGAAAACAGCTTTCGACGTACTGCGGCGACCGTTTTCGATTAGTCCATCGCCTTGCCCGAAAAAAAGGACCCGATAAAACGTTAGTTTTGTCGGGAGAGGAGAGCAACGCAATGAAAGAGCTTTTTGTGCTTGTACAAAACGATTGATACGAAGTTTGCGACGACAACGGCGGGACATATAATTTTTTACTTTATGGAAACGCAGTTTCCTGTAAAGCAAAAACATAAGGACACCGAAGGTGCCCCTATGAAGCTTAAATGATACTAATGGTCTTTTCCGCAAGTTCCCTCAGACAAAAGCCTGTAAGAATCACGGCATCCGAGTTATAAGCCTCCAAAAGAAGTTCAAGTTTTTGTTTATTATTCTCTGAAGGAAAATTCCATACATCGTACACTGACTCCAGAAGATCACAGCACATTGAAAACTTTTTTACCCATTTTTTTAATTCCGCAAAGAGAGGTACAGAAGTGTCTTTCACCATTTCAAGGCACAGACGCATTTTTTTGTTGTACTCTTTAAATTCAATCAGAGCTTTTTCCTTTTCGCCCGTTGACATCAGAAAACTCAGATGTGACAGAGTATCGCTCATAAGTACAGAACCGTAGCGGGATACACATGATGTACAAAGATGATCGGCAATATACCTAAACAGCTCCGCCTTATCACCTAAAATTTCATTCTGAGCATTTTCCAACGACTTCTCGCTGTCATAGTTCACGGGATTCCAAAGATAATCGGCTACAGTCATAAGAGGTATTTTTGAACATTCAGCATACTCCATAACATTTGAGATAAGACCTTCACTGTGTCTGTACAGCTCACGGTCTCTGCCTTTGACTGCTCCCAGATGCATTTCCTGAAACATTTCAGCATCATTTACCGGATAGTTATCCCAATAAAGAGGCTTGTGTGATGTTGAATTATTAAAATCATCTGCATCACGGCAAATCAAAAATGCAGAACAGATTTCTCTTCCCGTCCAGAAAATTCTCACATTTTCCGGAACACCATTGCCGAATTTTGTTATATAATAATCGTTTGATTCACCAAAATACTGTGTCGGACAAACAGTCAGCGATATTGACGGATCAAAGGCTTTGAGTGCTTCATAAGTTTTGTTAATAAGATCAATATGTGCAGACACAATATCGCTGTATGCCTTTGCATCAGCTTCATATTGAAAATCGCCGGGAATATCGTCGAGAAGCAGACCGAAATTGCGTATTCCCAACGCATAAACACTCTTTATTTTTCTGATAAGAGCTTCAAAGTCTTGTGAGCTTGTATATTCATACGTGAGCCCGGGCCCGATGCACCAGCAGAAATCAAGTTCATTATATGATGCGGCATCAAAAAGCATTTTAAGCTCGCTCAATTCCTTTTCGGGATATAGTTCACGCCATTTTGCTCTGTGGTAAGCATCATCTTTGGGTGCATAATAAAAGCAATTCATACCATTCTTCGCCATCAGACGCATTACAGACAAACGCTGTTCCGTTTTCCAGGCAGGACCGTAAAAGCCTTCAATATAGCCTCTGCATTTAAACAGGGGGTAATCTTCAAGGACACCCGTTCTCAATTCGTTTTTCAAAATCAGCTTTGCAAGGGTATTTGCGGCTCTGAAAACACCTCTGCGGGAAGATGCTTCGATTACAACGCTGTTTTCTGTTACCGTCAAACAATACTTTTCACTGCAAAGACATGCTTCAGACTCAATATATGTTGTTTTTCTGCTGTCACTGAGTTTTATATCAACTGCAAAACCTCCTGAAACGGCTATGCCGTAATCAGAAAGAATATTTTGAACAAGAGTTTCATATGCCCCCTTAACGGTTACGGATTTCACACACACCGTCGCACCGTTAAGGTTATTTTTTTGTGGTACAGGATAAATCAAAGATGTCTTATCTCCTTTTTGTATTTTTCAACAAGTCGGTTATTTATCTCATCACCGCCGTCAATGTTTGAGCTTGCGAAATGTTCGGGACAGAAGCCCTGTTTTGCACAGATATCAACAGCTTGAGCAACAACAGCATTAAGAATCAGTGCACCGCATACTGTTGAAGTCGGACATATTTTTCCGCCGACTCCGTTAACCTGCACACACGCATCGCCCGCACATCCTCCGTTATCAAGCACAACATCTGCAATTTCATAAAGTCGTTTACCGCTTTTATGCCGTGAAGCACCTGAAGCGGAATGGGTAAGATTAGTCAATGCAATTACATTAAGGCTCTTTTCTCTGCACAGCAGAGCCATATCTATCACTACACCGTTTCTGCCCGAGTTAGAGATGATTATAACCGTGTCATTCTCACGCATTGAATAATCATCAAATATCTGCTCAGCAATTCCCTCTTTGCGTTCGGCAATAGTACTTTCCGAAGCGGAAACATGAAGCATAAGCTCAGGAACAAGAATGGGCTGAATATTTACAAGACCTCCTGCTCTGTAGAAAAGCTCTTCAGCAAGCATATGTGAATGACCTGTTCCGAAAAGATATATGCGTTTGCCGGCAATCAATGTCTGAGCCATAAGCTCAGCCGCAGTTTCAATATTCTCCGCACCGTCAGAGGATATTTTTTCAATTATTTCTTTGACAGTTTCTATGTATTCAATATATTTTTTCATTACAGCTTCCTCGCCAGTTCCAACGCACTCTCTTCGGGAGGCGTATCTATAAGTCTTATTTCAAGACAAGGATATCGTTCCTTTATTTTTTTTGAAAAAGAGACAATAAACGCATCATTATTCTGAAAAACTCCCCCATAAAGTCCCAGAGTATCGCAGCACTCTACCCTGTCTAACAATAGCAAAACCGTGTCGGCAAAAAGCTCCGCTTCGGTACTGATGATTTCAAGCGAATCGCCATCACCTGCTGATGCGAGCTCCCCTACAACAGCAGCGAATTGAGCCAACACATCCTTTGTGGTTTTAGGAGCATAGATCATGTCTATTGCATCCCTGAAATTTTCTACACCGAAGAAGCTGATTGCTCTTTTCAGCAAAGGAGCATCTTCTTCTCCTTTATCACTCAACCGACAGCAAAGCTTCAAAGCACGAAGAGCGATGGCATAAGCAGAGCCCTCGTCGCCTACGGTATGCCCCCATCCGCCGACAATCTGAAAACATCCGTTTTTATCCTCACCAACAGCCATTGAGCCTGTACCGCAGACAGCCGCACAGGGGCAGAGAGCTTTCCCCACAGCTTTCAGGGCAATATAAACATCACTGTGCATTTTTATTTTTTCTGCGTATATGATATCACCGCACAGCTTTTGTGTAAGTGTCTCACTTGCCTCACCGTCCAATGCGGAGCAGCCGATAAATGCAGAATAAAATTTCTCAACACCCAAACAGGACTTTATATTTTCAATGATATCTTTAAGATTTTTTCTTGCCGTATCCATTCCGACAGAGTAAAAATTGATACTTTTACCCTCTTTTTTGACAAGAATATTACCGATTTCATCCGACACTGCGGCAACGGTTCTTGTTCCGCCGCCGTCTATACCTAAATAATACTTCATATTCCAAGGCATCTCCCGAACACTTAAATTCATTTAACAGAAGAAATAAGCTTATCTGTTGCATCAAGGATCACCGCTGCCGTTTTCGGTCCCGTTGAATTTGTTTCTTCATAGTGGTTTCTGTCAAATCTGTCCTTACCTGCATTAATATAAGGAGTTTTTTCATTTAAGAAAAAATCGTTTTCGGGAATGATATATCCCAATTCATCGTTACAAAGACCGATTACAAACGTGTGCTTTGCATTTCCCATCTCTTTAAGGACTTTATAATCAGCCTTTACCCCGTTGGCAGAAGCATTCTCATCCAAAAATTCGCCGTTATAAAGCTCCGGAAAAAGCTCACCCGGAATAAGGTATACGCCTATATCGGAATCCCCCAGTTCAAGATATCCCGTCTCGGAATAAATGTAAGCTTCATTACGCTTTTTATTTCTGGCTATATCGTTATTTAGAACGTTCAAAAGTCTTGCTAAAATCAGCACAAAATTTGAAGCACTTATTTTTACGGGCACAGATCTTATGTTTATTCTGGGAACAAGCTCTTTTTCATCTTTAAGTGAATTTACGAGCTCACCCAGCATTTTTCCGAACTGTTTAGTATATGCTTCACAGTCGATCTCATTTCTGTAGACTTTTTTTATCTCCTTTGCAGAGATCATACCGCCGATAGCGCCGTTGAAGAAAACAGCATCGCAGTTTTTGTTATTCAACTCAATTTCTTTTATCATATAAGCAGGAAAATCAGCACTGATATTTTTAGTTTTATCTCCCATAAGCTCTGCATGGGATGCAAAATTCACCATGCAGATATTTTTTTCTCCGTCAAAGGATTCAAAACGAAGCTTTGTAAGATTCCTGTCGTATGTGTCCGGAGTTCGGCAGTCAAACTGCAAATCCCGTGTCTTTTCAACTGAATAAAAAAGCTTTCCGTCTGCCCTGTTTTCAAAAGCTTGAATAATTGCTTTTGCGATATTCTCACGCAAATGAGCCATAAAATCTTCATTTCTGCCGCATTTATAAATTTTTTCACCCCAAAGTCCCTGCGTATCTATTGCAGAGTGTGAATGAGTTGCACAGATATTAACAGATTTGATATTGGGAATTTTCCCGCTTTCTATAACAATTTTTCTTATCAAATTGATATCTCTTCGGCTGATACCAACAGCATCCACGGCACAAAATACAACACCGCCGCTGCCTGTATTATCATCCATGTAAACAGCTCTTGCGTACATATCATCCAGAACACCGGTTGCAGGATTGTTTGAATCATAGCCGGCAATAAAATATTTTCCGCTTGATACATCCTTCGGCGTTAAAACAGCCTTTGCGAAACCACAGGTAAAACATTTACCGGTTTTTTCAGTGAACTTTTCATCACCGGCAAGCATATATCTGTCAGCATTTTCAGGAGAAGTAAAATAACTTTCAGGCATACCAAAAATAACAGCTTTAGACAACGCACCTATTGCATTTCTTAAAATTTTGTCAGTATTCATTTTTTTACACTCCATTTTTATTAAAGTAATGTATTGAAAACTCAATGCAGGAAGTACAGTTTGCTCTTGATTTTTTCGTCATTTTTTTATACTATATTTGTAGGTGATTAATAATGATAAGCATACGAAACTATGAAAAAAAAGATTTTGACGGTGTAAGGTATACCTGTCTTAACAGCGATGACGGGGAAATGAATGAACAGGTAAGTGAATTTGTCCTGCACACATTCTGTGATTATTACATTGAGCATGAGCCGGAAAATTGCTTTGTGCTCGATGATGACGGCAAAGCTGTAGGCTACATAATTTGCACCGAAAACTACGATAAGTATAAAGAAGTATTTGACAGAGAATATTTACCTCTGAATAAAAATCTTGGTGAAGGACTGTATAATTGGGCATTGACATCAACGGTGCTGCAGAATAAATACAAAGCGGATTATCCTGCACATCTGCATATTGACCTTCTTCCCGAATACCAGCGTCAGGGCTGGGGCGGGAAGCTGCTTAAAACGCTTTTTGACCATCTTCGAAAAAAAGGTATCAAGGGCGTTATGCTTACAACGGGCACAAGCAATACTAACGCAGGAAATTTTTACAAAAAGTACGGTCTTGAACAGCTTGAAATATATGATACCGATGTTGCATTCGGCATAAAGCTGTAAAAAAAACATTTCAATGGAGCTGTAAAAAACACAGCTCCTTTTTAATCGTTTGTACTTTTTTCCGTGTAACTGTAAACTGACAGTATTTTATTAATCGGATTCTTTCTTATGATATCTCAATGCACAGATATCATCACCCTTTGCAATACATTTGGGCAAGTCAAGGACACTTCCGTAACACTCACCGATACCATTATCTCCGCACATGGCGATATCACACAGCATTGCAATTTCTTCATCGGAGCAACCTGCATTCTGCCATGCTTTTACGAGAGGACAATAATGGAAATCAATAGAAAGCTTATCATCCTCAGATTCAAGGATTTTCATTTCAAACACAAGCTGTGCCGGTTTTGTGAACAATGTTTTTCGGAGTCCATTAAGACTGTCAGTATTACCCTTTTTTACAAGATCTGCACCCTGAGAAAGTCCGCAGCGCTTAATTGCCGCTGAACCGAAATCCATAGGATCAAGGCCTCGCTTTTTTGCTTCATCACAAAGCAGATAAAGCCAGAAAGCTCTATGCTCTAATTGGGCACGGATAGCTTGTAAAAGCGGATTCTTATACTTGGGTTCATTTTTCACATTACTCATGATAATATCACTCCTTAAAGCTTTAAATTTTTTTTACAAAGTCCTTATAAAATACAACGCATTCGCCTATATTTTTAATTCCTATATGTTCATCTTCACTGTGAATGGAAGCAAACTGCTCTTTATTCAGATCTATAGGTGCAAAACGCAGAATATTATCTGCCACATCAGTAAATCGTCTTGCATCTGTGCCTGCTGTAAGCAAGAATGGAGCTACAACGACATCAGGAAAATTCGCATTAAGAATCTGCTCAACCACAGCGAAGGAATTTCCGCCAAAATCAGTCGGCTGACAATAGTCACGTTCAATTTCCTCTATCTCAACATTGTATTTCTGTGCAATTTTTTTAATTTTTTCAAGTCCGCTGTAAAGATCATCTTCTCTGACACAGCGTAAAAACATCATAGTTTCTGCCTCTTTTGCACGAATCTGAGGTTCAGTCTCATCTCCGGCTTTAAGTGAAGTAAAGGTCAAACCTGTAGAAAGCATAGCACTCGCCGCAGGGATTCCCATCATAATTTTCTTTATCAAAGGAGAAAACAGTCCGATATTGCCGAAGAGAAAATTCATAGGAAAAGACATATATGGTACATGACTCAGGAATGTTGCTTTGACCTCGGGATAAAATCTGCCCTTATAAATTTTTTTGCTTTTTGAGCAAACTTCAGCAATAAAACGGCTCAGATTCTCAACTGCACTGTCTTTTGCACTGCCGAAGCCGCCGTGACCTTTTTGTGATACAGTTGCTTTACAACGATAAAGATGTCTGCTTTTTTCGTGCACTGCAACCATTGCACTTTTACATTTAACACCCGGAATCATTCCTTCGGTAATCGCACCACCCTCATCAAGCACTGTATCAAAGCGAATACCATTATTTTTGAAATATTCGCATGCCTTCACCATTCCGTCTCCGCATACCTCTTCATTATCAGAAGAACCTATATACAGATTGATTCCTTCAAAATCATAGCCTTCCCCCAAAAGCTCCTCACAAGCCATCAGTTGTGCAAAAAGCGGAGTTTTGGTATCTATCGTGCCTCGACCGTAAAGAAATCCGTCTTTTTCTGTGGCAACAAACGGCTGAGTTTTCCACTCATCACTACCGTCCACAACATCATGATGAGACATCAGCATGATATTTTTTTTTGCGTTCTTCCCTTCAATGACATAAACGAAGCAGCCGCTTCCGAAAATCAGTTTTTTCGCTTTTGAACTGATATTCGGGAATGCTTCATTAAGAAAAGAATAAAACTTCTCATACTCAGCTTTATTTTCATTATCCTTAGTAAAAACTGTTTTGCAGTTTATCATTCCGGAAAGGATTTTTACGTATTCAGCATTTTTTTCATCAGATACGCCATGTCTGTCATTAACGGTCTTCAACGTCCGCTTCTTCATAATTCTCACTTCTCTTTCTTGCTTCAATAAATGATGTAACACTTTTTTCGTTATAAATAATGAAGAATATAAGTGAAACAAGGCTGAAAACACCTGCAAAAACGCCGGTAAGCTTTACACCCAACAGTCCGACGGACTCACCCTCTGCTGCACCGATAGCAAGTACGCTGGATACAACTACCATAGCAAGTGAATATGCAATTTTTTCAATAAAAGTTTTTGTTGCAGAAAAGAAGCCCTCACGGTTTACTCCATTTTCAATACTGTCCTTTTGAATAATATCCGACATTACGGACTGGGGCAAAATATTGATAGCTGCGAAGGGGAATGCGACAACAACACCCATAAAAAGACCAAGAAACAGCTCATAGCCCACAACCATAGCTGCAAGCTTATCTCCAAAGAAAATCAGTGCAAACACAAGAGTAAATATGACACTTGCAATTACCAGCATCGTCTTTTTTCCATACTTTTTACTGAATTTTACTATCAGCGGGAACAAACACAGTGCAACGCCGATTGCAACCAGCATAACAAGAAATGATTGCGATTCAGGAACATTCAAAAGCATTGTAATGTAGTAAAGCATTGCTGTCTGAAAAAATGCCATTGAAATATAACTGAACAGATCACCCGCAAAGAATACAACAAAGCTCTTATTTTTGAAAATAGTTTTCGCAGAGCGAAGCAATGACTGTTGAGGTTTTGTATTCTGTACTGCATAGTCTTTCTCCTTGAACGCAGTTGCTCCGAGAAGAACGCATACAAGACCTATTACCGCAAATACAGTAAAAACTATTCTCCATGACCAGAGAGCACTGACGCCCATATTTTTTATAATATTCACGAAAAGTGTAGCCGCATACATAAACGAACTCGATCCCATAAAGAATGCGGTGCTGATTCCGTAATAGCCTACTCTGTCCTTTGCATCGGGAATGATCTCAGGCACAAGAGCATTTCTCGGAATAAAGAAGAATGTATATGCAGTATAATATGTAATCAGGAAAAATCCGACCCAAACAGCATTTGCAACAGAGCCCTGCTCAAAAGGAGCCATAAATATCATCAATACTGATACAGCATAAGGTACCGCCGAATATTTCAGAAAGGGCATTCTGCGGCCGTCCTTATGAGTACATTTATCCGAAAGATTTGCAACCAAAGGGTCTGTAATTGCATCAACAACCTTGCCGACACCTGTCAGCAATGCCATAATCGTAATAAAGCCCAGCAGCTTGTTTTCAGGCAGTAAAGTCGGAAGTCCGCTTGCAACTGTTGGTTGAAAAAAGTACAGCAGATAATTACCGATCATACCGTTAAAAAGTCCTTTTGCAATATCGGAAAGACAATAACGAATCATTTTTCTTTTTGGAAGTGTTTTTTGCATACAAAAATGCCTCCTTTTATATTTCCTTAATTAATATACCATTTATAAATGACAACTGTCAATAAAAGAAAACACAAATAGCTTAAAACTTTAATATATAGAAAGAATCGGACACAATTCCGTACTGCAAATAATACCAAAATATGCGTTAACTTTTTTCAAAAATTTTAAAATACATATTTATTTTATAAACTATTTATGATAAAATCCAAATTGGAGGTATAAAGTATGGAAAATGAAACTAAAACAACCGTTATATCAAAAGCAAAAAACATGATCCGTTTAGCAAAAGAATATTGGTCTGTTCCTCCAAAAGGTAGCTATATTCCCTACAAAGAGGTTGCAAGCCTGAGCGGAGCCGGCTTCGGTGTTTATTGGACAACACTTCTTGCATCAACAATATTACTTGATGCATCAAATTTTCTTGTAGGTGCAAGCATAGGACTTAAACCTATGGATTTGCAGATCATGCTTATCGTTGCGAACCTTGTGGGAATCCCCATAGGTATTTTTCGTGGCTGGTATTATGACAATCACCATCTTAAGGGCGGAAAATTCTTACCGTTTATTCAACGCACAGGACTTCCCATAGTTGTAATTTCTCTCGTTTTTGTATGGCTTCCGTATGAAAACTGGGAATATCTTACAAAAGCTGTTGTTGTTTGGTTTATGTACCTTCTGCTGAATATTTTTTTGTCATTTTACAATGAAAGCTACACATATTTTCAGCAGATTATAACTCCTAATGCTCAGGAAAGAGCAAATGTAATGAGCATTTCACAGGTCATATACTCTCTTGCCCCAACATTAACTAACCTGTTTATTCCTATGATTGCCGGTTGGACATGGGGACTTAACAACATATGGACTTACAGAGTAATTTATCCTGTTTTCACAATCATTGGTCTGATCATCGGCACTATTTTCTTTCGCAAGGTTAAAGAAAGGCTTATTCTGCCAAAAAAGAAACCTGAACCGGTAAGAATGCTTGATGCTGTCCGTGAGGTTGCTAAAAATAAGTATTATTGGATTATTCAGTCTGCTGCGTGGGTCGTGTTTCTTGAATCGGGTTACGGCGTTGTTCTCAGCTGGTCGTTTGTTTATTCTCACAACGGAGAATATCAGGCATCACTCGGAATCGCAAACACTATCATAGGCAATGCTGCCCTGTGGTCAATGCTACTTGCACCTTTAGCAATTAAAGCAATGGGAAAAAGAAATCTTCTGATTACGGCAAACACCATAAATGTTTTTGTTCTTATAATTCTGTATTTTACATATGAAAATCTGATTCTTATCTGTGTTCTCTGGTATATCAATACCTTTATCAATACCTTCTGGAACATTGTGCAGCATAACATAAATGCTGACATGAGAGACTATCACCAGTGGAAAACAGGCGTAAGGGTTGACGGACTTTTCGGACCTCTCGGAATGATAGGTACAGTAATAAGCTTTTTCACCGGATTGGTATATCCTGCAATTTACGAAAAAATGGGGCTGCTTGAGGATTACAGTGTTCTCTATAATGATACAATAAGAAACAATCTTTTTGAAGTTCTTATTCTTTGTTCTGCATTGGGTGCAATTTTGAACTTAATTCCCTTCTGTTTCTATGACTTAACAGAAAACAAACACAAAGCCTATGTTGATGTTCTGAAAATTCGTGCAATGTTTGAAAATCATTCACTGGGTGCCCTTGAGGACAATGAGTTGGAAGATTCTATGGAAATAATCCTGCAGGCAAAGGAGCTGTTCGGAAAAGAAAAACTGAATATCGATAAATCTGCTCTAAAAACAGCAAAAAAATTGCCTCATAAAGATAAAGAGCAAAAACAACTGCGCACCGAGGCAATAAAAAATGCAAAAGCAGAAATCAAAAAAACAAAAGAGTTAAATCTTGCAATTGAACGAGCCACCATTATTATGGAAGACCTTAATAAATTTTCAAGCGATGCAGGCATAGCAAGGCTTGCACAGGCTGAAAAAGATATTTTAAATGGCGAGATTTATCTTTATGAGAATATTTCTGAAGAATTAAAAAAAGCAAAGCATCTGCCGAAACACACAGTGACAGAAAAAGAAATCCGTTCAGATTCGATTAAAAATGCACGAATCAAGAGGGAATCTGCTTCACTTATCAAAAAATACGGCATTGAAAATATAATCGCTCCCGATGAATCCGTAAAAGAAGAGATTATTAACAAAGAACCGCACGGATTTATTGAAAGCTTAAAGGTTAAACAAGAACTCAGAGCATATCTTAAAGCTGAATCGGTTTATACAAGAGTAGTTAAGCCATACAACGACGCAAAAAATCTCATTGCACAGGCAAATAATTACACACATTATGAAGAGCTTGAGAAAAGATATCACGCACTTCATTCAACATAACAAATGCACAATTGAAACCTATACCGATTCTTTTAATGTATCAAAAAATAATAAACAGGTCATAAAGATTCATTTCCGGGGGATGCAAAAAAGGAGCTGTAAAACGCCGACTACCCGTAAGGCAGTATTTGTTTCTCAAACAAAATTCCCTGTATTT
>CAYVTA010000014.1:0-28975 GCA_964454355.1 uncultured Eubacteriales bacterium
TGTGGGGAACCCTCGCCGGGGGTTCCCCGTTACATCACCGATAAATTATTGTTTATCTGTCGTAGGTACTGTCACCGATTGCTCATTGTGTGAGGACAATACAATCAAATGCATTTTATTCAATTCATCGGTTTTCCGTGAAAAACAAAAAAGGAGCCGCATCAAGCAACTCCTTTAAAAACAAACGAATTATTCACTTCTGAGTGCCGCAACGGGGTCTTTCTTTGCTGCCCATTTTGCGGGAATCGCACCACCGATAACGGTGAGCACAACGCTGACAATAACAAGTGCCAATGCGTAAAGAGGATTGAGCACAGCTACATTTTCAAGCTCTGTAATTTTATAAATGATGGCATTGATGGGAATTGTAAGAAGATATGCAATGCCTATTGCCAATGCACCGGAGGTTATACCGATAAGAAGAGTCTCGGCATTGAACACACGGGTAATATCCTTCTTTCTTGCACCCAAAGCTCTGAGAACACCGATCTCCTTTGTTCTTTCAAGAACGGAAATATAGGTGATAATCGCAATCATTATAAGCGAAACAACAAGTGAAATTGAAGCAAATGCAACAAGAACGATTGTGACTGCATTCATTATGCTACCTGTGAGCTCGGTAATTGTCTCTGACATATCCGTATAAATTATCTGATGTTCTTCATCAGCAGAGGCATTATATGCACCAAGATATTCAATAAGCAATTCCTTCTCGTCAAAATTTTCAGGATAAAGGAAAATCGCATAAGGCTCACTGCTGCCGCCGTACTGGAAAACAAGAGCTGTTCTTGTTGCATCATCAACGGGAGACATGGGGCTTGTGGGAGTTACGTCTGTGTCAGAAGTAAGAATGTCCTGCATAATCTGAGAATTAATATTGAGATTGATAACTTCCTGAACAAGCTCATCACTGTAAGCGATACCTGTACCGAGCAAACCGATTTGCTGATCGGCTTTAAGTCTTAAAACGCCGCAAATCGTAATTGTGATGTTGCTTTCATCATCATACATTGCATTGTAATCGGTATTCTGAATATAGATTCCGTATTCGGATTTTGAATAGAACGCATCATTGCCTATTAATTTGTATTCGGTTCCGACAATATCGCTGAAGCTTACCGTATCACCTGACACATCGAAGCCCAGGTTTGCCATTGTATCCCTGCTTACAGAGTTATCTGACTCAACGATAAGAACAACCTCATAAATATTTTCGGGAAGCTTACCTTCAATTACGTCATAATATGTCTCAAGATAGGATTTGGAATTTTCACCGACCGTTTCGGGATAGGATGAAAGTCCGACACTGCTGACGCTCATGCTTGTCATACCGGAAGACATACTGTCTATGAAACCGCTGATACCGGAAGCAAAGGAATGCCATGTTACATTACCGTTCTCGCCTTTCTTCAGGGCGTTCATTGCAACGGAACGTGTGTAACCGATGCTGCTGCATATGTCAGGATCAACGTCCTCAAGGTACTGCATAAAGTCATCGTCAAACAAATTAGTGTGTAAAACGGTTTCAGTGTTTAAATCCTCAAGAACAACATAGTCTGTATCTGCAAATTCTCTCTCCCCTGTCATCATGCTCTTCATCTGTTCTTGATTTTTCATCATAGTATCTTCATCCATTACGGTTGCCTGCTGTGCAATAAAAACAGGAAATTCACTTAATGCATTACTCTGATACTTGTCTATCTGAATTTGGAAGCCGTCCGAAAGGCTCAAAATCAGTGCAATACCGATGATTCCTATACTTGAAGCCAGTGCAGTAAGGAAGGTTCTGCCCTTCTTTGTTGAAATGTTCCTTGCCGAAAGCTTGAGAGCAGTTGTAAACTTCATGCTGGTCTTTTTGAGATTGTATGAAGCGTCGGGCTCAACTTCAGCATAAGGGTTTGAGTCACCGATAACATGACCGTCTTCAAAATTTACGATTCTGTCAGCATATTGTTCTGCAAGCTGCGGGTTATGTGTAACCATAATAACAAGCTTATCGTCAGCAATTTCTTTGATAAGGTCCATAATCTGCTTGCTGGTGTTTTTATCAAGAGCACCTGTTGGCTCGTCTGCAAGGATAATATCAGGGTCGTTTGCCAATGCTCTGGCAATAGCAACTCTCTGCATCTGACCGCCTGAAAGCTGATTGGGCTTTTTGTGAACATGCTCCTTAAGTCCTACTCTTTCAAGAGCATCAAGAGCCTTTTGTCTTTTTTCCGCATCCGAAACGCCGGAGAGCGTCATGCCCATTTCAACGTTATCAATGATACTCAGATGTGTTATAAGGTTATAGCTCTGGAAAATGAAGCCTATACTGTTATTTCTGTAAGAATCCCAATCTGAATCAGAAAATTCCTTTGTATGCTTGCCGTTGATAATAAGATCACCGTCATCATATTTATCAAGACCGCCAATTACATTAAGAAATGTCGTTTTACCTGATCCGCTGGGACCTAAAATTGCAACAAATTCATTACGGCGAAAATTGACACTGACGTTATCAAGAGCCTTTTGAGTGAAATCACCTGTGGTGTAGCTTTTCGAGATATTTTTTATCTGCAGCATCCGATCTCTTTCCCCTTTTACTTATTTTTCACTATGTATGATACTCAATAAATTTAAACTGAATATAAACAAAACAATATCAGCCCAAAAGCATTATTGCACCGCAAAATCGGCTTTATACATAAGAAAAAATCTTACGATTTATCAACCCCTGCCCCCAATCTTGGGGGAAAGGTGTTTCTTGATATAAGCAAATGCCGCCTCGGCATTCCGAAGCGGCAAAAATATGAGAAATTAAAAATTACTCAAGAGTCTGAAGCTTAGCACTTACACGAAGAATTATACGTGCATCGGAAGCGTTAACCTTTTCGTCCTTGTTTACATCGGCTGCAAGCATCTGAACCTCGTCAAGAGTTTCAAGCTTAGCACTTGAACGAAGAACTGTACGTGCGTCGGAAGCGTTGATCTTTCCGTCTGCATTTACGTCACCGAGAGTATATTCGGGGCCTTTATCAGTGCCGAGTGCAGGAATAACAGTAACTTCGACATAGTGACCGTTAGCCTTACAATAAGTACCTGTATAACCGTCGTGTGTCTCTGTAGCTTCTTTAGTGAATGTGGCTGTCTCACCGCAATTGTGCTCAAAGAGTGAGAAGAGAAGGTTGTCAACAAGACCGAGAACGCCGGAGATAACTGTCTGGTTAAAGATGCTTTCTTTATCGCTGTTCTTTGCAAGAACATCAGCAAATGCAGCGAAATCACAAGCAAGAAGGCTGGGAACAACCTTACCGATGCAAAGTGTATAAGTATCAACAACGAATGTCTCGTCACCGCAGTCATTGATAAAGTTCAGAGCGATAAGCTCATTAAATACAACATT
Source organism: uncultured Eubacteriales bacterium (assembly GCA_964454355.1). Lineage (GTDB taxonomy): Bacteria > Bacillota > Clostridia > Oscillospirales > Acutalibacteraceae > UBA1081. Next base: position 3,386 of record CAYVTA010000014.1, read on the forward strand.
AAGCTTGTACCAGGGGCCGTAACCGTCTTCAACGCCTCTTTCAAAGTCAAGCTCGTCAGCAACAGCGGGGATACCCTTAACATAATTGAGAGCCCAGTCAACGATATCTTCAAGGAAATCTTCCCAAGTCCAGCCTGCTTCCTTAAATGCAGCAACCTGCTCCTGAGACATACCGAAATCTGTTGCTTTGTCAAGCCAGTAAACAGCAACTTCCATTGCCATTGTACCAATTGTATCAACCCATTCAGCCTCTTCAAGAGTCTTTACTGTGCCGTCCTCATTGAATACAAGCTCTGAGTAATCGGTTGTGAATGCACACTCTGAGGGTTTAACCATGTAAGCATCAATTGCGTAGTAAGCTGTGTAGAGAAGAAGCTCATCAAGAGAATCAACATCTTCGGGAACGCTTACACCGAGAAGTGTAGGATAGAAAATACCAACTACTTCGACAAGCATATCCTCAAGATCCATGTCTGCAAGAGCGTCAGCAGTAAACTCGCTGAAATCGAAGGAATATGCAACGTCATCAATTGTGAACTCAAGCTTACCGCCGTTGTTGCCGGCAAGAGTCTTAAGAACATAACCGAAGAAGGAAGTAAGGTTAGCAGTGATATTCTCATTGCCGCCTGTCTTGAGAGCAAGCTCCTTAGCAACTGCGGGCTGAACGACAACTTCAATAATACCGCATACAAGGTCATTGAGACCTTCAAAAATACCACTCTTTGCAAGAGAAGTAAGGTTAAAATCTTCTACTGCAAATTCATATTCAAGATTAATGATATTGTTAAGAACTGCAAGCTGGTCATCACTTTCGATAAGCTCCTTGATCATATCCTTAAGATCATTGTTAAGCCAGTCAAGAGCAAATGAAGCAATTATGTAATCGCCGTATTCACCGATAAGCTCGTTAAGAGTCATACCTGCAACCTTTTTAGCTTTAGACTGGTCAATGTCTTCGCCTGTGATAAGCTTAACAAGAGCAGCAGCAAGAAGCTCATCTGAGCTGAATTCATAATAATCTGACTCTTCATAGGGAGTTTCAATTTCCTTTGAAGTTGTGCCGTCTTCATTTTCAACTTCTACCCATGTTGCAACAAGGTTGTCATAAAGAAGCTCATTAACTGTCTTGTCAAGGTTGCTCATAAGACCGTTAACTTCTTCTTCGATATTGAAGCTTGCAAGAGAGTCAATAGCTTCATTTGCAGAACCGAGGTCAAGCGTACCCTTAACAACACTCTTGATGATAGCAATATTGCTACTATTGCCGAGGAATGTGAAAAGAGCATCAATAATCTTTACACTGTCTGTATTGCTTGTAGAAATAGCAGTGCCACTCTTGTACTCAAACATTGAAACATCAAGATTTGCAGCTTCACCGAAATCCTTTATACCTACAAGAGTTGCAATAGAGGGAGGATTTTTGAGAACATCACCTGCATCAAGAAGGAGCTGCAAAATGGAATCTACTGAGCTCAGGTCAACCTTAAGACCTGTTGCAGACTTTATAATACCTGCATAATCAGCAATATCCTTGTCAAGCTCAGCCTCTTCGAGAACTTCGTCAACATAAGCGATAAGTACATCTGCAAGATCTTCTGTTGTTGCAGTTGCAACATCAACATTTGCCTCTTCTGCTTTGTCTTTAAGCTGGTCAAGCATAAATACAAGCTTAAGAACTGTGGGAATAAGCACTTCACTTCTTGCATCAAGGTCTGTAAGCAGTGTTTCAACAAGAACAGCAAGGTTATCATTGTCAAGATATGCATCAAGAGAAGAAGTATCTCTGTCAGCAGCAAATGCTGTCATTGGAACACATGAAAATACCATTACAAGTGCAAGAAAAACACTTAAAATTTTGGTGGATTTTTTCATTTGTAAACCGATCCTTTCCATTCGGCAAAACGCCGTTAAAATATAGTTGAGCATGGGTATATGCACATATTTAGGATAATATAAACGGCTGAAAATGTCAAGTTTTAATAAGTTGTTAAATATTTTCAAAACAATTTTTGTCTATTTACACAAATACAACAAGTTTTTTTTGTAAGTTGTAACAATAATAAATTCACAATTTTCCTATGCAGGAAAAATCACTCTGTTTAAAGCTATTGCCAAACAAAAAACACTTAAAGTTATTTTGTTTTGTTCAAAACGCAGAAAAATAAAAAAACTGACAAAAAAGCGGAAAATAATATTGAAATTATTGAAATAAGGATATATAATAACAATTGTTATATGCTTAAGTGAGGTGAAAGCTCCGTGAACAGTCTCCAGAAAAAGATTCTTTCCGACGGTAAGGTTCTGCCCGGAAACATTCTCAAAGTAGACAGCTTTCTTAATCATCAAATTGACATCTCCCTGCTTAAGGATATGGGAAAAGATTTCTACGAGCTTTTCAAAGATAAGAATATTACCAAGATCCTCACCATCGAGGCATCCGGTATTGCAATCGCCTGTTACGCCGCAGAGCATTTCGGCGTTCCGGTAGTTTTTGCAAAAAAAGGTCAACACAAAAATGTCGGACCGGATGTTTTCTCGGCTGAGGTCTTTTCTTATACTAAAGGCACTTCTTACGAGGTTGCAGTTTCCAAGCTTTACTTAAAGCCTGAAGACAATGTTCTCATTATTGACGACTTCCTTGCTAACGGACAGGCTGTTCTCGGATTGCAGAAAATAATCAATGATGCCGGTGCAACTCTTTGCGGTGCGGGTATTGCAATAACAAAAGCCTTCCAGCAGGGCGAGCAGCTCCTTATTGATGCCGGGATAGACGTAAAATCCCTTGCTGCAATTGAATCAATGGAAAACGATACTCTCATTTTCAGAGAAGATTGATTCGTTTTTAATTTGTATATGTTTTATTACATATAAATATTATTTTTAGGAGAAAAAAGACAATGAAGAAAATCCTCGCATTACTTCTTGCTCTTTCAATGGTATTCTGCTTTGCAGCTTGCACAGATACTACACAGAGCAAAGAAGACACATCTGAAGCAGAATCCGGTGCTGAAGCTGATGCAGCAGCAACAACAATTTCAGAAGATTTTAAGGTTGGTTTCATTTTCCTTCATGATGAAAATTCAACTTACGACCTTAACTTCATCAATGCAGCAGAAGCAGCTTGCAAGTCTTTGGGCTTGAGCGAAGACCAGTACCTCTTCATGACAAACATTGAAGAAGGACAGGCTTGCTACGATGCAGCAGTTGACCTTGTTGAACAGGGCTGCACACTTATTTTTGCCGACTCTTTCGGTCACGAAGACTACATGATTGAAGCAGCAAAGGCTTACCCCGATGTTCAGTTCTGTCACGCTACAGGTACAAAGGCTCACACAGAAGGTCTTGCAAACTACCACAATGCTTTTGCTTCCATCTACGAAGGTCGTTACCTTGCAGGTATTGCAGCAGGTATGAAGCTTAACGAAATGATCGCTGACGGTCAGTTCACAGCAGAAGAAGCAAAGATCGGTTATGTTGGTGCATTTACATATGCTGAAGTTATTTCAGGTTATACATCCTTCTATCTTGGTGCAAAGTCTGTTTGCCCCACAGTAACAATGGAAGTTACATTCACAGGTTCATGGTATGATGAAACTGCTGAAAAGGAAGCAGCTAACACACTTATCGCTAACGATTGTAAGCTTATCAGCCAGCACGCTGACTCAATGGGTGCTCCCACAGCTTGTGAAAACGCAGGTATCCCCAACGTTTCCTACAACGGCAGCACACAGTCTGCAGCTCCCACAACTTACATCGTTTCCTCCAGAATCGACTGGACACCTTACATGACATACATCATCGAAGCAGCTGCTAACGGTGAAGAAATCGCAACAGACTGGACAGGTACTCTTGAAACAGGTTCTGTTGTTCTCACAGACATTAACACAGATGTTGCAGCAGAAGGCACAGCAGAAGCTATTGCTGACGCAAAGGCAAAGCTTATGGCAAATGAGCTTGAAGTATATGATGTAACAACATTCACAGTAAACGGCGAAGCTCTTGACAGCTATCTTGCTGACGTTGACACAGATGCAACTTACACCGGTGACACAGAGGTTATCAAAGACGGTTACTTCTCAGAGTCCGAGTACCGTTCAGCTCCCTACTTCGATCTCAGAATTGACGGCATCACACTTCTTGATGAGGCATATTAATTCATTGACTCTGTAAACTCCGAGGGTAGGGGTACAAATAGTATCCTTACCCTCTTTTTCATTTCAACTTCATTTTAGAGAGGAGCCACATCCATGGGCAATGCGGCAATTGAATTAAAAGGCATTACCAAAAGATTCGGACAGGTTATTGCAAACAAAGATGTTAATTTGCAGGTAAGCCGAGGGGAAATACTTGCAATATTAGGTGAAAACGGTAGTGGCAAAACCACTTTGATGAATATGATTTCGGGCATATACTTCCCTGACGAGGGTCACATTTTTATTGACGGTCAGGAGGTTGTTATCCGTTCCCCAAAAGACGCATTCAAATACAAAATCGGCATGATACATCAGCATTTCAAGCTTGTTGATGTTTTCACTGCGGCGGAAAATATAGTGCTTGGGCTGCATGAAAATTCAGCTTACAACAAAAAGGAGTCCGCACAGAAGGTTCTTGAAATTACAGAGCGTTACGGTTTTGAAATTGATATAAACAAAAAAATATACGAAATGTCCGTTTCCGAAAAACAGACTGTCGAAATCATAAAAGTGCTTTACAGAGGTGCTGATATTCTGATTCTCGACGAGCCTACTGCTGTTCTTACACCTCAGGAGACAAGCAAGCTGTTCGCCATTCTTCGTAAAATGAGAGAAGATGGCAAATCCATCATCATCATTACACATAAGCTCCATGAGGTACTTTCAATTTCAGACAGAGTTGCTGTCCTGCGAAAGGGAGAATATATCGGAACGGTTTTAACTTCCGAAACAAATGAGAATGAACTTACCGAAATGATGGTCGGTAAAAAAGTTTCTCTTAATATAGAAAGAACAGAGCCCAAGAACTCCGTTGACAGGCTGATCATCAACAATCTGACTTGTAAGGATCACGAGGGCAAAACATTAGTTAACGATATTTCATTTGTTGCAAAAACAGGCGAGATTCTGGGCATTGCAGGTATTGCAGGCAGCGGACAGAGAGAGCTTCTTGAAGCCATTGCAGGCTTGCAGCACATAAGCAACGGTGAAATACTTTACAACGACTTCAAACACAACGAAATTATCAATCTGCGGTCAAAAACTCCCACACAGATTCGTGAATTGGGCGTAAGACTGTCATTCGTTCCCGAAGACAGACTGGGCATGGGACTCGTAGGCAATATGGATATCATTGACAACATGATGCTCAGAAGCTACAAAAAAGGTCATTCAATGTTCCTCAACAGAAAGCCTCCTAAGGACTTGGCAAATGAAATCATAAAGAGTCTTGAGGTTGTAACGCCCGATGCACATACGCCCGTCAGACGACTTTCCGGCGGTAACGTTCAGAAAGTCCTTGTAGGCAGAGAAATTGCATCCAACCCAAAGGTTCTTATGGCGGCATACCCCGTAAGAGGTCTGGATATCAACTCCTCATATATGATTTATAACCTGCTCAACAAGCAAAAGGAAAACGGAGTTGCTGTTATATTCGTAGGCGAAGATCTGGACGTGCTTATTGAGCTTTGTGACAGAATCATGGTCATTAATTCCGGCAGTGTTACCGGTATTGTTGACGGCAGAACTGCAAAAAAAGAAGAAATCGGTCTGCTTATGACAAAAACTACTTCGGAAACGGAGGTAAATACAAATGAAAAACAATAAATCGACGGAAAAAGTCCGTGAACCGCTTTTTCATATTGTAAAAAGAGATGCAATTGCATGGTATCAGGCATGGGGCATCAGACTTGCATCTGTTGTTGCCGCATTGCTGCTGTGTGCGTTGGTTACAGTTCTTCTTACAGGCAAAAACCCTCTTAAAGTTTATGAAACAATGATAGACGGTGCATTTGGCTCATCAACAAGAATCTGGAGACTGCTTCAGGGCATGGCAATGCTCCTTTGTGTAGCTCTTGCATTAGCTCCCGCATTCAAGATGAAATTCTGGAATATCGGTGCTGAAGGACAAGTACTTGTTGGCGGTCTTGCTACGGCTGCCTGCATGATTTATCTTGGTGACACAGGGCTTCCCAACTGGCTGCTTATCATTATTATGATAGCCGTAAGTGTTATTGCCGGTGCAATATGGGCAATTATTCCGGCATTCTTCAAGGCTCACTGGGACACGAACGAAACACTGTTCACGCTGATGATGAACTATGTTGCAATTCAGCTCGTTTCTTATTTTGTAACTCTCTGGGAGGTTCCGAAGGGTTCGGGTACCGTAGGCATCATCAATCAGGCAACACAAGCAGGCTGGCTCCCGAAAATCGGAGAATATGATTATCTGCTCAATATCATCATCGTTGCTGTAATTACTGTTTTGATGTACATATACCTCAATTACAGCAAGCACGGCTATGAAATTTCAGTCGTAGGTGAAAGCACCAATACCGCAAGATATGTAGGTATCAACGTCAAGAAGGTTATAATCAGAACAATGGCTCTTTCCGGAGCAGTTTGCGGAATTACAGGTCTCCTTCTCGTAAGCGGAACAGACCACACCATCACAACCTCTACTGCAAACAACAGAGGCTTTACCGCTATCATGGTTGCATGGCTTGCAAAATTCAATCCTTTCTATATGATACTTACAGCATTCCTTCTCGTCTTCATGGAAAAGGGTGCAAATCAGATTTCAACCATTTACAGACTCAATCAGTCGTTCTCTGACATACTTACAGGTATTATACTTTTCTTCATTATCGGCAGTGAATTTTTCATTAATTATAAGCTGATATTCAGAAATTCAAAGAAGGAGGTTGCGTAATCATGTTCACATTCACATCATTTATTACTCTCCTTCAAAGAGCCATAGTTCAGGGCATACCCATTCTTTACGGCTCAACAGGTGAAATTATCACAGAAAAATCAGGCAACCTTAACCTCGGTATTCCCGGCATCATGTATGTAGGCGGTATCTCCGGCGTAATCGGTGCATTCCTTTATGAGGACTCTCTTGCTTCCAAGGCTGATGCAAATGCATTCCTTGCAGTTATAATTCCTCTGTTATGCACACTGTTAGGTTCATCACTTATGGGACTCCTCTACTGCTTCCTTACAACCACATTAAGAGCAAATCAGAATGTTACCGGTCTTGCAATCACAACCTTCGGCGTAGGCTTCGGTAATTTCTTCGGCGCATCTCTTATCAAGCTTACCGATAGTGATGTTCCTTCAATTGCTCTTACAACAACAAGTAAATTCTTCAAAACGTCCCTTCCTTTTGCGGACAAGCTCGGCTGGTTCGGTGATGTTTTCCTGTCACATGGATTCCTTGCTTATCTTGCAATAATTCTTGCTGTTATTGCTGCTTTGGTTCTCAGAAAAACAAAAGTCGGTCTCCATCTACGTGCTGTAGGTGAAAATCCCGGAACAGCGGATGCGGCAGGTATCAACGTAAATAAAAACAAGTACGTTGCAACTTGTATCGGCAGTGCAATCGCAGGTCTCGGCGGCTTGTACTATGTTATGGATTATGCGGACGGCGTATGGTCAAACAACGCCTTCGGTGACAGAGGATGGCTTGCTATAGCACTTGTTATTTTTGCTCTTTGGAAACCCGACATGGGTATCCTCGGTTCTTTCCTCTTCGGCGGACTTTATATCATTTACCTTTTCGTCCCCGGACTGAGCATGGCTGACCAGGCACTTTTCAAGATGCTTCCCTATGTTGTAACCATAATTGTTCTTGTAATTACAAGTATGCGTAAAAAGCGTGAGCATCAGCCACCCGCAAGCCTCGGTCTTTCATATTTCCGAGAAGAACGATAAAACTCAAAGAAACGGAGCTCTAACAAGGCTCCGTTTTAGAATGCAAAAAATCAGGTTCCCGACGATGTTTTAGTAGTAGGTAATAAGGAATAGTGAAGAAGTGAGGAAGGACTACGCCCTTACCCGATTCATATCGGAATTTTTTAATACATATATGATTTTCTGTCACAAAATCAAATAAATCAATGCCATTGATGTAAGCAAATCAGTCTCTTCGCCGGAAAGAACAACAAGCAGTGCAACGATCAGCATTGCGTCTTTATCATTTTTGAGAAAATCAAATATTCCCGTATGAGGCGGAGTGCTTTGCTGTTCCTCTTCTCTCACCGGTTCAGGCAATTCAACCGGATAAGAAATATGACGTACTTCATCAGGAATAGTGTTTCTGGGCGTTTTGTTTTCCTCCTCATCACCAACTGCAATAGCAGCACGTTTTTTCATCTCTCTGACACGATTTGCCGCATCCTCCTGCATTTTAAGCATATCCTGATACGTGTAATCCCGCATTGTCTCCACCTCACATCAGTCCTTTGAGCAGTCCTGAATCCTTTAAAATAGGTATGAGCTGAATCAGCCTGAGTATTTTTATTGCTTCATCGGCTTTTTGCTGTCTCGGCTCACTCAAAAGTGGCTTAAGTGCCTTTATAAGTGCAGTTCTGTCATCATCCTCTGATATAGTTTTACTCAGCTTGCTGATATTTGCAAGCATCGACATATCAAACATATTAGATGTATCGGATTTGTTTTCATTTTTTTGCTGATTTTCCGAACCCAAAATTGAATTTGCCGCATTTTTAAGCTGTCGGATATCGTCCTCGGAAAGAGAAGACAAAAGCTCACTTATTTCCATCAGAACCACCGCCAAGCTTATTCATTATATTTTTCACGGCATCAGATGTCATCAGTTTATCCATCAGTTCCTTATTTGCCAACAGGCTTCCCAGTTTTTTCGACTGTTCTTCATTCAGATTGCTTTGAAGCTCGTTTGCAAGCTTTTTGTTCTCATCAGCACTGTTGTTCTTGATTTTATTAATCATTTCATCAATGTTGTCAGACATATTTATCCCTCCCCTATTACAATATGAAAAAAGAAAGGTGATTATGTTGCGTTTACTCGTTCTTTCGGACTCCCACGGAGATTACATCTCACTGAAAATGGCAATTGAAGGCACAAGCGATGTCGATTGCATTGTTTTTTTAGGTGACGGAGCCGATGATCTTGAAAAAATCAGAGAAAGCATTTTCAACAAGAAGGTTATTGCAGTCAGAGGCAACTGTGACAGTATTTTATGCAATAACCCTCCGTTGATAGTTGAAGATATGGCAGGAATAAAGGTATACTGCACTCACGGCTATGCTGAAAAGGTTAAATTCGGCATACAAATTCTTCAGACACAAGCACGCTCTTATGGGGCATCTCTGGCACTTTACGGACACACTCATACCCCGTTCACTGGATATGATGACGGACTGTATATCATGAATCCCGGCAGCGTGAGAGAAAATTCCTGCGGAGTAGCGGATATTACACCTAATGGTATTTTATGTTTTACAAAAAAGATTGTTACTTAATATTGACACAGGAACGAAAATCTTGTAAAATTCTATATAGATTCGAAGAAAAGAGGTAATTTAATGGACTTTAAAGAAAGTTGGTTTATGTATGTACTTGCACTTGGAGTAGTTGCATTCGTAATCGCTCAATCAGTATTCTTCATAGTGAAATCATGGAAACACGCAAAAACACTTAACATCGACAAAAGCACGCTTAAAAACACTGTTGTTTCAAGCATACTTTTCACTGTTGCTCCCGCAATTTCAATTCTTGCAACAGTCATTGTGCTTGCAAACGCACTGGGTTTAGTTCTGCCCTGGATAAGACTTACGGTTATCGGTAACCTTGCTTACGAAACAACAGCGGCACAAAGTGCTGTAGAGGCTATGGGCGGCACACTCAGCACATCCATCACCGATCCGCAGCAGTTTACAACCGTCGCATGGGCAATGACTATCGGAAGTATTGCTCCCCTTATCATTCTCCCCTTTGTTTGCAAAAAGCTTCAGAAAAAGATTGGCTCAACCGTCAATAAAAATAAAAACGCACAAAAGCTTGGTGATATTGTTTCCGCAGCAGCTTTTATCGGTATTATTTCTGCGTTTATTGCAAGAGCTATTGCAGGTACAACTTCTGACGGTTCAGGAAATGCAGGATTTATGTCAATAGCAGTTTTGCTCGTTTCCATTATTGCTATGGTAATTCTTGAAACACTCTGCAAGAAGTTCAGCCTTTCAAAGCTTGAGCCTTTTACAATGCCAATAAGTATGTTTATCGGCATGGGCTCCGCAATGCTGTTTGAAAGTGTGTTACCTGACTATATCGTTAACTTTGTTTGGAGATAAGGAGGAGTAAACAAGATGAAAGACTATTTTGACAGAGTTCACAAATGGGGAATTTTTTGGGATATAGGTGCTGTTCTGATGCTCCTTGCAATCCCCACAGCTATCTGCCTTTATCTTAATGTATGGCCTGAGCTTGAAGTATTGGGAAGCGTTCTGATAAAGCTCATGGCTCTTTATTGGGTAACGGCTGTTGTTGAAGTTGTCACTTATGTTCCCATGCTGGGTGCAGGCGGCACTTATCTCTCATTTGTTACCGGCAACATCTCAAATCTTAAGCTTCCCGTCGGTCTTGCTGCAATGGAAAACGCAAAGGTTCGTGCAAACACTGAAGAAGGCGACGTAATTTCGACTATCGCAATCGGCGTGTCTTCAATCACAACTACAGTTATCATAGCAGTAGGCGTTTTAGCGTTCACTCCTGTTCTCCCTTACATCACTGCTGACGATTCGATATTTAAGCCTGCATTTGAGTGGATACTCCCTGCGTTGTTCGGTGCACTTGGTGCAAGCTACTTTGCAAAGCACTGGAAGCTGGTTTTCGCTCCCGTTATCATAGGTGTTATCGTTCTTATCTTCTCTCCTACAATGGGCGTAGGCACTCTTATGTTCATCACAATTGTTGCCGCTGTCGCAGCAGGCTTGGGTATGTATAAGCTTAAATGGATTTAATAAAAAAAGCTATTGATTTATTCTTTGCATAATGGTATAATAAATTTATCTTAAATACCATAAATTACAAACAAAAGGAGTGTTCCAAATGTTCAATAATGACAACACCATAACCAGTGCATCTGAAGTTCTTGATCTTATTGAAAGAATCATTGACATCATCAGAAATCTTTTTAGTTCATTTTTCGGCGGTTAAACAGCAACAATTGCAGCTACAGAAGAATAATAAAAAATAATAATCAGGCTGTTTTTAAGCAGCCTGATTTTCTTATATAAAAGAAGCACCTTAATCCCTAAAGCTCGTGAGCAGGGGGATGATGTATCGTAAGATATTTTCTTATAGACGTCTAACATACAAATGTTGACAAAAATGTGTCATAAATATTAAATAAACAAAAACAATTTAAAAAAAGCTTGCAGACTGTTAATTTTTATGTTATCATGTGCTTATCTCATAGGAATAAAAAAGGGAGGTCTATGCATTGAATAGTTTTACACAAATAATCAATTTCATTATGTATGTTATTGACCTCATCCAAGGTTGGCTTAACGGTTCGTCCGGTGGCAATAATGACAATCAGAATGCCGAAGCCGTACAGTAACAGCGATGGAGATAATTTAAGTCTGCGTATATAACGCAGGCTTTTTTATTATATATAGAAATTTACTTGCAAAGTGAGTAATCTGCTTATATGTCCCTGTTTTGTTAAAAATTTGTAAAAAATTGGCAATTACTGTTGACATTGATAAAAAACAGTGGTATATTATAGAAAAAACAAGGAAGTGATTTCTTATGAGAACAACAGGCATTGTAAGAACAGTAGATTCTGTAGGAAGATTTGTTATTCCGATGGAGCTTAGAAAACAGTTGAATATTGTTGACGCTAAGGATGCACTTGAGGTATACGTTGATGAAGACAAAATCATCCTCAAGAAATATACCCCATCCTGCTTCTTCTGCAACAGCTATGAAGACATCGTAGAGTATAATGACCATAAGATTTGTAAAACTTGCATAACCAAGCTTTCTGAGAATCTCGCTCAATCTGAATAAAAAATCAAGCACCCTTTTTCTTGCAAAAAAAAGCAGAGCCGTTAAGCTCTGCTTTAAATTATTGGGTCGATTATTACTTATAAGTAACGTTGTTGATTGTCATCTTGTTTGTAAGAGTTGCGTAACCTGAAACGGGAACGAAAACTGCAGTTGCATCAACTTCGATAAAGTAGTTCATGATCTGTGTAAGAGATTCAACTTCACCTGTCTCTGTGTTGAATACGAGAGTAGCTGTACAATCCTTACATGTAAGATCGAACTTATTCATTGTAACAACGCCTGCAAACTCAGCAACGATGTTGTCAATTTCTTCCTGGTTAAGAGGATTGAACATTGAACCAACGATACTACCGCAGGAGGTTGCTCCTTCTTCAGCGGGATATGCACCCATTTCATCGTTAAGAACGATTTCAATTGTTGTCATTCCGCCGCTTTCAGTCATTGATGCTGTTTTGATAGCACTTGCATCTGTAAGAAGACAACCCTTGTCATTTCTGACGATCGGGATCTGTGCTTTATCATCTCTCTGCTGAATTTCAGCTTCATCCTCAGAAGTCATAAGACCCTGAGCGATAGGAAGAACAAGGTTACCTACGGTACCGAGGTCATAGTCATCAGCAAGAGTCTGGAACTCTTTCTTTTCGTATGTAGCTACGCCGTCCTTGAGCTGATTCATAACTTCTGTATACTTAGCAAGGATCTCTTCTTTTGAAGGCTGTGAAGAATCAGCGGATGCATCGCCTTCTGAGTTTGCTGAATCACTTGCACCGTTTGAAGGGTTTTCACTTGCTGTGCTGTCATTTGAGCTTGAAGCAGATGAATCATTTGAGCTTGAAGATGTGTTGCTTGAGCTTGAGCTTGAGCTTGAAGATGTGTTGCTTGAGCTTGAGCTTGAGGAAGAACTGCTGTTATCGTTTGATGCAACAGTACCTGAAACTGTAACAGTAGAAATTTTAGATGCTGTTACGATACAGCAAACTGAACATACACACAATGCCAAAACTGTAACAACGGAAACGAGTCTGGAAAGTACGGGTGAATCGTACTCATGGCTTTTTTTCATATTTAGAGTTACCCCTTTCATGGATTGCTAAATTTACTAACCCAATACATTTCTGGTGCATAATACACCGTTTATATTAAATTTACATCAAATGAAAAAAAAAGTCAAGATGTAAAATCAGATTTCTATTAACTTTTTATCAAAAATTTAAAAATATTATCATAATTAACATAATTTTCGCAATGTAATTTTTCCGAAACATATTTTTACCATTCAATCAAATCTGCAATATCCCTGAAAATCGGTGCACATTCGGTTGAAGACGAGCTTCCGTCCTCTTTAAATACAACAATAACATATTTCGGTTCATCCGCCGGATAGTAACCGGCAAACCATGTATGAACGATATCTCTGCCGTCCTGAGTCCATCCCGTTTCTGCGGTTGCAGTTTTTCCTGCAGCGGTATAGCTCATAGGCTTTGCAAGCTTTCCCGTTCCGTTTTCAACCGTTTCCTCAAGCATTGAGCAAATTTTTTGACAAACATAATCCGTTAACACTTTATTATTTATTTCATTTGAATAATATGCCTGTGTGCTGCCGTTTTCATCAACTATTTCCTTTAATATATAAGGCTCTCTGTAATATCCTCCGTTGACAAATGTGCAGTAAACAGCAGCCATCTGCAGCGGTGTTGCCAAAAGAGCTCCCTGTCCGAAGGACAGATTTGCAAGTGCGGCTGAGGAATCAATATCAGCAACAATCGGCAGATTTCCCGAAACGGAAACAAGATTGTCTGCAAGAATAATCTTCTCACCCAGCCCTAATTGAGAGGCAAGAGTGATGATTTTTTCACTCCCTACGCTCTGACCTAACTGAATAAAATACGAATTACATGATACAGCCATAGCCTCGGTCATATCGACTGCTCCGTGACCGTCTTTTTTGTGGCAATTGAATCGGATGCCGTTTACGGTAACATATCCACTGCACTCAAATACGGTATCCTCTGAAATTCCGCTTTCAAGAGCCGCCGCCGCAACGATACTTTTAAATACCGAGCCCACCGAATAGGAGCTGAGTGCCCTGTTAAGAAAAGGGGACGACGAATCGGCAAGCGATGAAGCCATATTATCCCTGTCAAAAGAAGGTTCACTGACCAAAGCTAAAATTTCACTTGTCTGAGCATCCAAAACAACAACAGCACCGCAATTAAGCTCATTTCTTTCGGCAACATCCTCACAGATACGCTGAATTTCATAATCAAGAGTCAGAACAAGTCCGCCCGAAGATGCATAATCATCGGACTGAATTTCAAAAGACTGACCACGCAGCATAACACCGGAAGCATCAGCACTGTAACGGACAGACAGCGTACCGGAATATTTATCCATAAGACTTTCAAAGGATTTTTCGATTGCAGTCGCACCGTTTCCCTCACTGTCAAGATATCCGATAACCTGAGAAGCAATATCATCTGAGGAATATCTGTTATAAACCGTCAGTTCAATGATATCGTCACTGTTTCCGCTGTACTGCTCAACATAAAACAGAAACGGAGTGCCTTTTTCAGCCAATTTTTCCGCTTCATCAAATTCATCCTCATCAAGCGATTCTTTGAGCGTTTCCATGGCTTCGGACGTAGGGTCAATAACTAAAACAGTCTGAAAATCCCTGTTTACAAGCGGTACCATATTTCTGTCATAAATCATGCCTCTTGATTGAGCTATATCAATACGCCGTGTACTTTGAGAAGTCCCTGCCTGTGCATATTCAGATGTACTTATGTCCGCAACTCTGAAAAGTAACAGAACAGAAATAATTACAACACTCATAAATGAAAAAATCGCTCTTTTATCCGTAATAATCACCGAAAATAGTATTTACCGAAATCATCCTATTATCATGAGTGAAAAAAATCTTAATACTTAAAAAGAAAAACATTGACAAAGACATGTTTTTTGGTATAAAATGATAATGTTCAAACGATTCTGACGGTATGTTTGAATAAATTTTCAAAATCGAGGAAGTGATTTAGAATGGAACCCGATTCTTATCCGGGGACTACCGTACCGCCTAAACAAAAATACACTGAATAAATCAAAGCTTTGAATGTTCTTTCACGGCTTTGCTTTGTTCGGCTGTGAAAGGATTTGATAATATGACCAACTGTTACATTACAAGGAACAACTACCTTGAGGAGCTGACAGGACCCGAACCCGGTTGTTGGGTGAATCTTATTGCACCCGGTGAGTCCGAGCTCAACCGTATTTCAAACAAATACAATCTCGACATTGACGCTCTTAAGGCTGCTCTCGACGCTGACGAGCGTTCCCGTATTGAAGTTGAAGACAACTACACTATGATTCTTGTTAACATTCCCGTTATTGAAGAGGAAACCGACAAGGAGCTTTACAGCACTATCCCTCTTGCAATCATTGTTGTTGATGATGCTGTTATTACCGTTTGCAGTGAGGATACACCCATTCTCAGGCAGTTTGCTATCGGCAAGGTTAAGGATTTCTACTCCAATATGAAATCACGATTTATCCTGCAGATTCTTTACAGAACATCATCACTTTTTCTTACTTACCTGAGAATCATTGACAAGAAAAGTGAGAATGTTGAAAACGAGCTTCATAAATCTCAGAAAAACAAAGAGCTTATTGAGCTTCTGAAGCTTGAAAAATCCCTTGTTTATTTCACCACTGCACTTCGTTCAAACGAGGCGATACTTGAAAAAATGCTCCGTCTTGAAATTATCAAAAAATACCCGGAAGATGTTGATTTGCTTGAAGACGTTATCGTTGAAAACAAGCAGGCTATTGAAATGGCTAATATATATTCAGGTATTTTAAGCGGAACGATGGATGCTTTCGCTTCCGTTATCTCAAACAACCTTAATATCGTAATGAAGGTACTGTCCGTTATCACCATTGTGCTTTCAATTCCGACACTTATATTCAGTGCCTACGGAATGAATACGAATCTTGACGGAATGCCCTTTGCAAACAGTCCTTGGGGATTTACGATAGTTGTTGTTTCCGCAATTGTCATTTCACTTGTGGCAATGATTGTATTTATGAAAAGTAAAAAGTTTAAATAATAATTTCAGCCGCCGATATGGCGGCTCTCTTATATTAAAATATCAAGAATTTCACTTTTTTCAGGCACACTGCGAAGTGCGCCTTTTTTTGTTGTAACAAGTCCTGCGGCGGCACAAGCAAAATTCAAAAGCTCTCCCAAAGCTCTTTCATCGGTTTCCGTCCCGTTTTTAAGCACAAAATCAAGAACACAGCCCATAAAAATATCTCCCGCTCCCGTAGTATCAACAGTTTTTAAATTAAGATAAGCTTCATGGCAGGCAAAGCTGTGGTCACTGAAGCCGTAAGCTCCCTTTTTTCCGCAGGTAACAAAGAGCATTTTAACTTGAGCATATCTTGCTTTAATGACATCTCTGACCGAAAAAGGATCGGAAACGCCAAAAAGGAACTCTGCTTCATCATCTGCAAGCTTAACTACATCTGCATTTGCAAGACCCCATTCAATGCGTTTTTTCGCTTCATCCGAATCATTCCACAATGCTTTTCTGAGATTGGGGTCAAAGCTTACAAGCAGTCCGTTTTCTTTCGCAAGCTCAAGAGCATATTCCGTTGCCTTTCTTGCAGGTGCATGAGTAAGAGAAAGAGAACCAAAATGAAAAATTTTGCTTGATTTTATAATTTCGCAATCAACTTCTTCTTTTTTCAGCTGAGTATCTGCTGATGAATTTCTAAAGAAGCTGAAATCACGTTCTCCGTCTTCATTTGTAACAACAAAAGCCTGCGTTGTATCACAGGTTTTATCAAGTAACAGACCTCGAGCAGAAATTCCGCTGTCAATTATGCTCTTTTTCAGCATTCTTCCCAGTACATCATCGCCTACTTTTCCTATAAAAGCAGTTTTTCTGCCTAATTTTGACAGCATGGCAAGAACATTGCAGACAGCTCCGCCTGGATTTGCTTCAAAAAGAAGATTTGAGTTCTCACTCATTCCGCTGTGAGTAAAATCTACTAACAATTCCCCTAATGATACAACATCGTACATACAACTTTCTCCTATGGCAAAAAGAAGCTTCCTTTCGGAAAGCCTCTTTTTTGCGTTTTATTGATTGAAGGTAATGAAGATATCTCGCATTATGAGTTAGCAACTGCTAACTCATAAACATATTATATACTACCCATCCTCATTTGTCAATACTTTTTTGATTTTTTATAATATTGAATTTTATCATTTTTTGTGCTATGCTGAAATACACAAAGGAAGTGCTTATTATGAACAAAATTTTAAAAGCGTTATTAACCGGTTTCACACTCCCCTGTCTTGCGGCAATGGGCAGTCCAAAGAAGTTTCGTTCGGCAAAATTCAAGAGAGAAGAGCCGTCACCTCTTAAATTCGGACCTGACGGTAAATTCAAAATTCTACATATAACCGACATTCATGACGTTGAACCTATCATGGACGATGACCCTATTCGTGAAATACCCGAAAGCCGTGACAAGGAAACGATAAATGTTATTGAAAAGCTGGTTGAAAGAACAAACCCCGATCTTGTTGTATTCGGCGGAGATAATATCAGCGGATACTGGCAGGAATTTACATACGATTATGTACAAAGCACAATTCAAAAGATTACAGCTCCCATAAGAGAAAGAAACATCCCTCTGTGTGTCGTTTTCGGCAATCATGACGGCGAAGAAGGCTTCCACACGGAATTTCAGATGCTCCAATACATGGAATATCCCAACTGTCGCTCAAAGCTTAACGATGCAGATGTTTACGGCTGCGGTAACTGCTGCGTAACGATAAAAAGCAGCAAAAGCGACAAGGATGCCTTTGCAATTTGGTTAATGGACTCAAACGATTATCAGCGTAACAAGGACGGAGGTTTATCCTATGACTGCGTACACGATGATCAAATTGAATGGTATAAAAAAAGAGCCGCAGAGCTCAAAGAAGCCAACGGCGGTGCTCCTCTGCCCGCAATTCTTTTTCAGCATATCCCTGTTCAGCAGGAGCTTGACGGCTTCAAAGAAGTCACAGACGGAGAGCCCTATGACTTTGAGCGAGACGGAAAATATTTCAAATTCGGACATAAAATTCTCGAAGGCAGAATCAGAGAATGTCCTTGTCCGCCCTACATGGAAAACAACCACAGACAGCAATTTGAAAGCTGGAAAAAATCAGGTGATATCATCGCCGCATTTTTCGGCCATGACCATGTAAACGATTTTCATATAAATGTTGATGGAATTGACCTCTATCAGACTCTCGGAGCCGGCTATTTTTCATACGGCATGGAACACGGCGGACGAATCATAATTCTGGATGAAAATGACCCGAAAAATATTTTCAGTCAGTCAATAGAAATCGAGAGAATCACAGATACTCATATTTAAACATTAATCATATCAAAAAAAACTTAATTATCAAGTTTTTCAAAGCTACTTTTTTCCTCTTGACAAAAAGGAAAAAAGGTGTTATGATACAGATAAATTTAATACTTAAACCGTTGAAGCGGAGATAACGGCAATAATGCCTTTACAGAGAGCCTGCGAGGATGAGAATCAGGCAAGAAACAAGTTGTCAAATGGACCGCTGAGGGCGCAGTCAAATGCGGATAACCGCAAAGTATTCTGCGACGTTGAAGGCAGACGTCATTTTGCCGAGGATATGAAGGTATCCTGCTAAGTGCATGGGGTCATTCCCGTGAATCAAGGTGGCACCACGGATAGTGCTGTACTCTTATTTTTGTACATTATTCGTCCTTGACAGATAGTATTGTTCTGTCAAGGGCGTTTTTATTTTACTCCTTTGACATATAACAGTCGAAGGAGTTTTTTGTGTTACAGGAGGTAATTTTATGAAAATTTCACCCACTCTCAGAGAAGTCAAAGAAATCGCAGACACCGGAAAATACAATGTTCTGCCGGTCAGCACAGAGATTCTTTCGGACATCTGCACACCGATTGAAGCGATAAAGATACTGAAAAATGTATCAACTCATTGCTATATGCTCGAATCCGCAGTTGCGAATGAAAAATGGGGACGATATACATTCCTTGGCTTTGACCCGAAAATGGAAATCACCTGTCAAAACGGGGAGATGAAAGCCGGCAACCTTACATTCAGAACGGAGAACCCTTCGGAATATCTCCGTCAGATTCTCAGAAGCTATAAAAGCCCTCGTTTTGACTACCTTCCGTCCTTCACAGGAGGACTTGTAGGATATTTTTCGTATGATTATCTTGCATACAGTGAACCTGCGGTAAAATGCGATGCAGAGGACACCGAAGCTTTCAAGGATGTTGACCTGATGCTGTTTGATAAGGTCATTGCCTTTGATAATATGTGTCAAAAAATCATTCTGATTGTAAATATGCCTCTTGAGGATGCTCAAGTGGGCTACAACAAAGCTGTAATCGAACTCAAACAGCTTGCAACACTGCTGAGAAACGGCGAAAAGAAACAAGAAAACCACGGCAGACTGTTGGGAGAGGTTACACCGCTGTTTGATAAAGAAACATACTGCAACATGGTTGAGAAAGCGAAGCATCACATCAAAGAGGGCGATATTTTCCAAATCGTGCTTTCAAACCGTTTATCTGCACCCTTTGAGGGCAGTCTGTTTAACACCTACCGTGTACTTCGAACAATCAATCCTTCTCCGTATATGTTCTATTTTTCAGGCACAGATGTAGAGGTTGCGGGAGCTTCACCTGAAACACTTGTAAAGCTTGAAAACGGTATTCTTCACACCTTCCCCCTTGCAGGCACAAGACCCAGAGGCAAAACCGATGCTGAAGACACTGTACTGGAAAAGGAGCTCCTTGCAGACGAAAAAGAGCTTGCAGAACACAATATGCTGGTGGATATTGGCAGAAATGATCTTGGCAAAATCAGCAAGTTCGGTACGGTGCAGGTAGAAAAGCTCCGAGCAACAGAACGCTATTCCCACGTTATGCACATAGGCTCCACTGTACGAGGTGAAATTCGGGACGGATTTGACGGACTTGATGCCGTAGAAGCTGTGCTCCCCGCAGGCACACTTTCCGGTGCACCGAAAATAAGAGCTTGTCAGCTTATCGGAGAGCTTGAAAACAACAAACGTGGCATTTACGGCGGAGCGATAGGATATATTGATTTCACGGGAAATACGGACACCTGCATTGCAATCCGCATAGCTTACAAAAAGAACGGGAAAGTGTTTATCCGAAGCGGTGCGGGAATCGTGGCAGACTCCGTTCCCGAAAAGGAATTTGATGAATGCATAAATAAAGCAAAAGCGGTGTTAAATGCGTTGAAATTGGCTCAGGAGGAAGATATATGATATTACTTATTGATAACTATGACAGTTTTTCCTACAACCTTTATCAGCTCATCGGTGAAATCGAGCCGGATATCAAGGTCATTCGCAACGATGAAATGACAGCAGAGGAAATAAAGAACTTGAATCCCTCACGAATCATTCTTTCCCCCGGACCGGGCAGACCGGAGAATGCAGGGGTAATTGCAGATGTTGTGAAAACAATCCATGACATTCCGATTCTCGGTGTCTGTCTCGGTCATCAGGCAATATGTGCCGCATTCGGTGCCGTCGTTACTTATGCAAAGGAGCTGATGCACGGAAAACAATCGGATGTAAAATTTGACACAGACTGTCCTCTGTTTAAGAGTTGCCCCGAAATTGCACCTGTCGCCCGTTATCATTCCCTTGCCGCAGCGGCAGACACCGTTCCGGAGTGCTTAAAAATAACTGCTCTTACCGCTGACGGTGAAGTGATGGCTGTACAGCATAAAAATTATCCGATTTACGGGGTTCAATTTCATCCTGAATCCATTATGACACCTGACGGACGTCAAATGCTTAAAAATTTTATCAAGGAGATGTAAGTTATGATAAAAGAAGCTATTGTGAAAATCGTAAACAAAGAAGACCTTACCTACGATGAGGCATATACAGTAATGAACGAAATCATGAACGGTGAAACCACACAAACCCAAAACGCCGCTTTTCTTGCCGCACTCTCAACAAAAAGTGCAAGAGCAGAGACAACCGACGAGATCGCAGGCTGTGCTGCCGCCATGCGTTCTCACGCCGAAAAAGTCGAAACAGACATGGAGCTGTTTGAAATCGTGGGAACAGGCGGTGATAACGCACACAGCTTTAAT
The DNA here is from genome assembly GCA_964454355.1 of uncultured Eubacteriales bacterium. GTDB lineage: Bacteria > Bacillota > Clostridia > Oscillospirales > Acutalibacteraceae > UBA1081. The sequence goes on from CAYVTA010000014.1 coordinate 24,627, forward strand.
ATTTCCACCACATCTGCTCTTGTTGCGGCAGCAGGCGGCATGAAGGTAGCAAAGCACGGCAACCGTGCCGCATCCTCCCGGTGCGGAACTGCAGACTGTCTTGAAGCCCTTGGGGTCAACATTAACCAGAGCCCCGCAAAATGTATTGAGCTTCTCGACAAAGTCGGTATGTGCTTTTTCTTTGCTCAGAAATACCACACTTCAATGAAATATGTTGGTGCAATACGCAAAGAGCTGGGCTTTCGTACCGTGTTCAACATTCTCGGTCCGCTCACCAATCCGGGAACACCATCCTTACAGCTTTTAGGCGTATATGATGATTACCTTGCAGAGCCGCTTGCTCAGGTACTTGTAAATCTCGGCATAAAACGAGGCATGGTGGTGTACGGTCAGGATAAGCTGGACGAAATATCCGTGAGTGCTCCTACCAAAGTTTGCGAAATTCGTGACGGTTGGTTCAAATCCTATGAGATCACACCCGAACAATTTGGCTTTGAACGCTGCAGAAAAGAAGCTCTTAAAGGCGGCACGCCCGAAGAAAATGCACAGATTACAATTAATATTCTCAAAGGCGAAAAAGGACATAAGCGAAACGCCGTTTTAATGAACGCAGGTGCATCACTCTACATTGGCTCAAAAGCAGACAGCATAAAAGACGGTATTGCCCTTGCCGCAGAAATTATTGATTCCGGCAAAGCTCTTGATACGCTTAACAAACTCATTGAGATAAGTAATGCACCGGAGGTGTAAGGATGACCATATTAGATAAGCTGGCAGAACACGCAAGAGAGCGTGTTTATCAAGCAAGCAAAATCATTCCCCACGCAGAAATACGCACAAGAGCACTGCAATCGCCCAAAGGTTCATTTGAATTTGAAAAATGCATCAAAACCGATGATATCGCCTTTATCTGCGAATGCAAAAAAGCATCTGCGTCAAAAGGACTTATTGCACCAAACTTTCCGTATCTGCAAATTGCAAAAGATTACGAGGCGGCAGGAGCTGATTGCATATCGGTACTCACGGAGCCCAAATGGTTTCTGGGTGAAAATATTTACCTGAAAGAAATCACAGATTCCGTATCCGTTCCGTGTATCCGCAAGGATTTCACTGTTGACGATTATATGATTTATGAAGCAAAGCTGTTGGGAGCTTCTGCGGTACTGCTCATCTGCTCCCTTTTGTCGGAAAAACAGCTCAAAGAATATATTGACATCTGCGATACACTCGGAATGTCAGCATTGACAGAAGCTCACGACGAAAACGAGGTTGAAACAGCACTTCGAGCAAACGCCCGAATAATAGGCGTTAACAACCGAAATTTGAAAGACTTTTCAGTAGCTACAGATAACAGCAGCAGGCTTCGGAAGATGATACCAAAAGATGTGCTGTTTGTATCAGAAAGCGGTGTCACCTCTGCCGAAGATATTGGAAAGCTTCGTAAAATCGGAGCCGATGCGGTGCTCATAGGTGAGACGCTTATGAGAGCTGAAGACAAAAAGGCAAAGCTTCTAGAGCTGCGAGGTACAGTATGACGAAAATAAAGCTTTGCGGACTGACACGCACCGAGGATATTGAGGCGGCTAATGAGCTAAAGCCCGACTTTATCGGCTTTGTGTTCGCAAAAAAAAGCAAGCGGTATATCTCACCCGAAAAAGCCGCAATGCTCAAAGAAATGCTTATTCCCGACATTAGTGCAGTAGGTGTATTTGTCAATGAAAAGCCTGAGACGATCGCCCGATTATTAAATACGGGTACTATAGATATGGCACAGCTCCACGGCAATGAAGATAAAAGCTGTATTTCCGCATTGCGAAAACTGACAGACAAGCCGATAATTCAGGCTTTTCGCATAACCAACAAGTCCGATATTTTAAAGGCTGAAAACAGCTCCGCTGATTATATACTGCTGGACTCAGACGCAGGCAGCGGAACGGTCTTTGACTGGAAGCTGATACAAAACATCAAAAGAGCGTATTTCCTTGCCGGAGGTCTTGGCATTGATAATATTGAAGCAGCCGTAGAAACATTACACCCCTATGCAGTAGATGTAAGCTCCGGAATTGAAACTGACGGAATAAAAGATAAAATAAAAATGGCAGCATTTACAGCCGCCGCACGAAAGGAAGATACAATATGACAAATCAAAAGGGACGCTTCGGTATTCATGGCGGACAGTACATTCCCGAAACACTCATGAACGCCGTTATTGAACTGGAAGAGGCGTATAATCACTATAAAAATAATCCTGAATTTATCAAAGAGCTTACAGAGCTTTTTAACGAATATGCAGGCAGACCCTCACGCCTTTATTACGCAGAGAAGATGACAAAAGATCTGGGCGGAGCAAAAATTTACTTAAAGCGTGAAGACCTGAACCACACAGGAGCCCATAAAATTAACAATGTGCTCGGTCAGGCACTTCTTGCAAAAAAAATGAAAAAAACAAGGCTTATTGCCGAAACAGGTGCCGGACAGCACGGTGTTGCCACTGCAACTGCCGCCGCTTTAATGGGAATGGAATGTGTAGTATTTATGGGCGAAGAAGATACTGTCCGTCAGGCTCTCAATGTTTACCGTATGCGTCTTCTCGGTGCTCAGGTTATTCCCGTAAATACAGGTACGGCGACACTCAAGGATGCCGTTTCCGAAGCAATGAGAGAATGGACATCCCGTATTCATGACACTCATTACTGTCTCGGCTCTGTAATGGGTCCCCATCCGTTCCCGACAATCGTCCGTGATTTTCAGGCAGTTATCTCAAAAGAAACAAAAGAGCAGATACTTACCAAAGAAGGCAGACTTCCCGATGCGGTTATTGCCTGCGTAGGCGGCGGTTCCAACGCTATGGGCAGTTTTTATCATTTTATAGAAGATAAATCCGTAAGGCTCATCGGCTGTGAGGCAGCAGGCAGAGGTATTGATACATTTGAAACTGCAGCAACAGTCAATACAGGCAGAATCGGTATTTTCCACGGCATGAAATCCTACTTCTGCCGGGACGAATACGGTCAGATCGCTCCTGTTTATTCTGTTTCCGCAGGACTTGACTATCCGGGAGTCGGTCCGGAGCACGCATATCTTCATGATATCGGCAGAGCTGAATATGTACCCGTAACCGATGAAGAAGCAGTATGTGCCTTTGAATATCTGGCAAAGACCGAGGGCATTATTCCGGCTATTGAATCGGCCCACGCAGTTGCATATGCAATAAAGCTTGCTCCCACGATGGATAAAGATAAAATCGTCGTTATTACAATATCCGGCAGAGGCGACAAAGACTGTGCCGCAATCGCACGTTACAGAGGAGAGAATATTTATGAGTAATATTAAAAATGCATTCAAAAACGGTAAAGCATTCATTGCTTTTATCACCTGCGGCGACCCTGATTTAGAGACCACCGGTGCCGCTGTTCGTGCCGCCGTGGAAAACGGTGCTGACCTGATTGAGCTTGGCATTCCATTCTCGGATCCTACCGCAGAGGGTCCTGTTATTCAGAGTGCCAACCTTCGTGCACTTTCAGCCGGTGCAACAACAGATAAGATATTTGATTTTGTCAGAGAGCTTCGCAGTGATGTAAAGGTACCGATGGTATTTATGACCTATGCAAATGTAATTTTCTCCTACGGCGGAGAACGTTTTATTTCTACCTGTAAAGATATCGGCATTGACGGACTTATTCTGCCCGACCTGCCTTTTGAAGAAAAACAGGAATTTCAGCCGCTTTGCAAGCAGTACGGCGTGGATTTGGTATCCCTCATTGCACCCACATCGGAAAATCGCATTGCAATGATTGCAAAAGAAGCGGACGGTTTTATTTATATCGTCTCAAGTCTGGGTGTTACAGGAACAAGAAGTGAGATAAAAACCGACCTTGATTATATCGTTAAGGTTATTCGTGAGAACACTGATACCCCTTGTGCCATAGGCTTCGGCATTTCAACACCGGAGCAAGCGAAAAAAATGGCAGACATTTCCGACGGTGCCATCGTTGGCTCTGCCATTATAAAGCTGATTGAAAAGTACGGTAAGAATGCACCGAAATATGTCGGCAAATATGTAAAGTCAATGAAAGAAGCAATTTCAGATTCTTGCGTATGACTTTAAACGCTCACAGCTTTTAGTGAAGTATCGGCTAATGCCGATGTGAAGTTATGCCTTATGGCATAGTGAAGTTTTGTACTGCTGAACAAAGTTGGGTTAAGTGTGCCACCCACTTCCGCAGAAACTTCACTGTCCGCAAAACCATTTCACTTGCAAAGCAAACTTCACGCACCGCAAGGCACACTTAGTTAAAAACGACAGATTCCTGTCGAAATCTGTCGTTTTCTGGTGCACTTGAGCAATC
>CAYVTA010000015.1:0-28460 GCA_964454355.1 uncultured Eubacteriales bacterium
GTCAGTACCTGTAATACCCATACCAACGCCGATGTCGGCACTCTTGATAGAGGGAGCATCGTTAACACCGTCACCGGTCATGGCTGTTACAAAACCTTTTTTCTTCCATGCATTAACGATTCTTGTTTTGTGTTCAGGCTGAACACGGGCATATACAAATATATTTGTAACGATATTGTCAAACTCTTCATCTGTAAGTTTTTCAAGATCTGCACCGGTCATTGCATTCTTTTCGTCTTCAATAATACCGAGTTCCTTTGCAATCGCAACTGCTGTGTCCTTATGGTCACCTGTAATCATAATAGGTGTAATACCTGCATTGCGGCATTCGTCTATAGCGTCCTTAACTTCAGGACGAACAGGATCGATCATACCTGTGAGTCCAACAAATACCATGTCATTTTCGAGATATGATGGCTCAAATGATTCAGGAGCTTGGGGATATTTTTTCATTGCACAGGCAAGAACTCGAAGAGCTTTGTCTGCCATACGCTTGTTTTCAGCGGCAATCCTTGCTTTTACTTCATCGCTCATGGGAACGATTTTACCGTCGATTTCAGCATATTTACATCTGCCGATAACAATATCGGGGCCACCTTTTGTGAATTGAACGATACCGTTTGCTGTCTGATGAACAGTAGACATCATTTTTCTTCCGGAGTCGAAGGGAGCTTCGCCTATACGAGGCATTTTTGCAACAAGGTCATTTTTGTTCAGACCAAGTTTGAGTGCAAAGTTAACAAGTGCAGCTTCCGTGGGCTCACCTGTAACTGTACCGTCTGAATTAACGGTAACATCCGTACAAAGTGACATCATGGTTGCAAGATTCTTTTCATCTGTGCAGAAAGAATCAACAACCGTCATAACATTCTGAGTAAGAGTACCTGTTTTGTCTGAACAGATGATCTGAGCACAGCCGAGAGTTTCAACTGCTGTAAGCTTTCTGATAATAGCGTTCTTTTTTGACATCGTAGTAACGCCCATTGACAGAACGATTGTAACAACTGCAGCCAGTCCTTCGGGAATAGCTGCAACTGCAAGAGAAACAGCAACCATAAAGAACTCAAGCACTACGCTGAAGTCAACGCCTTCACCGCTTATTATATTCTTGATTATCTGGAATGCAAAAATAAATATACTGATGCCGATAACAAGGAATGTAAGAATCTTACTGAGCTGTGAGAGTTTCTTCTGAAGAGGTGTTTCGCCTTCTTCTGCGGATGCGATAGCATCTGCAATCTTACCCATTTCGGTGTCCATGCCTGTAGCTACAACAACAGCCTTGCCTCTGCCGTAAACAAGAGTGCTGCCCATGTAAGCCATGTTTTTACGGTCACCGAGAGGAACAGCATCTTCTTTTTCACCGTTGATGATTTCAAGCATCTTCGTTACGGGGACTGATTCACCGGTGAGAGCAGCTTCTTCAATCTTCATACTTGCACATTCGATGATTCGACAGTCAGCGGGAATAGCATCACCGGCTTCGAGTACGATAATATCACCCACAACAAGGTCTTCACTCTTGACAGCAACCACATTACCGTCTCTGAGCGTTTTAGTTGTGGCTGCACTCATTTCCTGCAACGCTTCAATGGCCTTTTCAGCTTTGCTCTCCTGATAAACACCAAGAACGGCATTGATAAGAACAACTGCCAGAATGATGATAACATCAGACGGGAATTCACTCTCAAATATTGCAAGAACAGCCGAAATTGCGGCGGCAGCAAGGAGAATGATGATCATGGGATCTGTGAGCTGAGCTAAGAAACGTTTAAGCAGGGAATCTTTTTCAGCCTGTTTCAGCTTGTTTTTGCCGTTAGCTTCAAGTCTTTTTGCTGCTTCGGCAGAGCTGAGACCCTCTGGTGAGCTTTTTACTTCATTGAGTACGGTGCTCACTTCTTCTCTGTAGAAATTCATTTGTTTTTCCCCTTTCAATAGGAAATAAAAATATATATTTTTTCATAAAGAAAAAACTCATGTACAGAATCGGAAGAATACTGTACATGAGTCTGGTTTTTTAATTCGAGCCAAGCTCTTTTAGGAGCTATGATGTTGACATAGAAACACACCAAACGATGCGCAAACTACTCCCTCATGAAAAAATATTTATTGATATAATATTATCATAAAAAATATCGGTTGTCAATGAACAAAATAGTAAATTTGCATAATGCTTAATTGTTCAATATTACCAAATCGATATTGTGCCAAATTGCTTGAAATTCCAAATAATTTAATATTTACAAATTAATCTGTTTCATATATAATATCAACTGAAAGAGATGATTTTATGCAAAAACTTATGAGTCGTATGCGTGCGGCAATGGAAAAGTACGATATGGTGCAGTCCGGTGATAAAATAGCAGTGGGGCTCTCGGGCGGTAAGGATTCGGTTGCTCTTCTTGCGGCACTTGCTGAAATGAGACGGTTTTATCCGGAAAAATATGAGCTGGTAGCAATTACAGCAGATATGCGTTTCGGAGGAGAAGACGGAGACTTTTCCGTTCTTGAGAAATTTTGTGAAAGTATTGATGTCCCCTATGTAATCAAGCGAACGGAGCTTGCGGACATTATCTTCAACATCAGACAGGAGAGCAACCCTTGTTCACTGTGTGCAAAGATGCGAAGAGGCATACTGCACGATATAGCAATTGAAAACGGTTGCAATAAGATTGCATTAGGACATCATATGGACGATGCTGTAGAGACATTTTTTATGAATTTACTCAAGGGTGGCAATGTTGGCAGCTTCTGTCCTGTTACATATCTTTCAAGAAAGGATATTTATGTCATCAGACCTATGGTTCTTGCATCTGAAGCTCTTGTTGCAGGTGCAGTTAAACATAATAATCTTCCTGTTGTCAAAAGTAAGTGCCCAATGGATAAAACAAGTGAAAGACAAAAGACAAAAGAACTCGTAAATTCTTTAAACAAAGATTATCCTCAGCTTAGAGAAAAGGTTATCGGGGCTATGCAGAGAAAAGGTATAGATAATTGGTAAAATGACTTGATAAATATATTATTGTATGTTATAATTTAATATAATTTATTTGGTTTATGGAGATGAAATTTTTTGAAATATTTAGTAGTCCTTTATGACGGTATGGCAGATTATCCGGTACCTGAGCTTGACGGTAAGACTCCTATGGAGGTTGCTGTTAAGCCTAATTTTGATGCAATGGGTAAAAAAGGAACGGTTGGTATTGTCAAGACTGTTGCAGATTCATTAAAACCGGGTAGTGATGTTGCAAATCTGAGTGCTCTCGGCTATGATGCGGAAAAATGCTACACTGGCAGATCTCCTCTTGAGGCAGTGAGCATCGGTGTTGAACTTAACGATGATGACGTTACAATGAGATGCAATGTCGTAACTCTTTCTGACGATGAAAATTATGAAGACAAGACGATGGTTGATTATTCAGCAGGTGATATTTCTTCTGAAGAAGCGGCTGAAATTATTAAAACTGTTCAAGAGCATTTCGGTAACGATATTTTTAAGTTCTATAACGGTGTGTCCTATCGACATTGCCTTGTATGGCATTCAGGAACTACCGAACTCGGTGACATGACTCCGCCCCACGATATTTCCGGCAGAGTGATAGGGAAGTATCTTTCAGATTCAGAAAATGCAAAGCCTCTTATTGCTATGATGAAAGAAAGCTATGAGCTTCTTAAAAACCATCCTGTTAATCTTAAGAGAATTGCAGAAGGCAAGAAGCCTGCAAATTCCATTTGGCTCTGGGGCGAAGGTACAAAGCCATCTCTTGAAGCTTTTGAAGAGAAATTCGGTCTGAAGGGCAGTATTATTTCTGCTGTTGACTTGCTCAAAGGTATAGGCGGGTGTGCAAAGATGAATACTCCCGAAGTAGAGGGTGCAACAGGATATATTGACACCAATTTTGAAGGCAAGGCTCAGGCTGCTGTTGAAGAATTCAGAAATGGTCAAGACTTTGTTTATATCCACATCGAAGCAACTGATGAATGCGGTCACAGACATGAACCGGAAAACAAAGTCAGTGCTATTGAAATTATTGATAAAAAGGTTCTTCCCATTGTACTTGAAGAACTTGAAAAATATGATGATTATAAAGTCATGATTCTTCCCGATCATCCTACACCTATTGTTACAATGACTCACGCACGAGATCCTGTTCCGTTTATGATTTATCATAAAAATGATGAAAAACAGGGTGTTGATACGGTAACGGAAGCAACTGCAAAGTCAACCGGTTTATATTTTGATTCCGGTGTTGAGCTTATGAGATATTTTCTTGACAAATAAGGAGCGATTACAAATGGCAAACTATAAAATAGATACAAAATGCATTCAGTCAGGTTGGAAACCGAAGAGCGGTGAGCCTCGAGTTCTTCCCATTTATCAGAGCACCACATATAAATATGATACAAGTGCAGATATGGCAAAGCTTTTTGACCTTGAACCCGGTTATATGTACACCCGTCTTGCAAATCCTACAAGCGACGCAGTCGCTCAGAAAATAACCGAACTTGAAGGCGGTGTAGCAGGTGTGCTTACCTCATCAGGTCAGGCAGCAAACTTTTTCTCACTTATCAATATTATGGGTGCAGGTGATCACTTCATCAGCTCTGCTACCATTTACGGCGGAACATTCAATCTTTTCAATGTAACCATGAGAAAAATCGGAATTGAGGTTACGTTTGTGGATCCCAATGCGAGTGAAGATGAGATAAATGCAGCTTTCAGGTCCAACACAAAGGCTGTTTTTGGTGAGACAATTGCTAATCCTTCTCTTGATGTTCTTGATATTGAGAAGTTTGCAAAGATTGCTCATGCTCACGGTGTTCCTCTTATCATTGATAATACATTCCCCACACCTATCAATTGTCGTCCCTTTGAATTTGGTGCTGATATTGTAAATCATTCAACAACTAAGTATATGGAGGGGCATGCTTCCACTATTGGCGGATGTGTTGTTGACAGCGGTAATTTCGATTGGGAACAGAATGATAAATTCCCCGGTCTTACCACTCCCGATGAAAGTTATCACGGTGCAGTTTACACCCGTGATTTCGGCAAAGCAGGCTATGTTACAAAAATCGTAGCTCAGCTTCTCCGTGATTACGGCTCTACTCCGTCACCTCAAAATTCATTCTATCTTAATTTGGGCTTGGAGACTCTTGCTCTTCGAATGGAGAGACATTGCTCCAACGCTCAGAAGGTTGCTCAATATCTGGAAAACAACGATAAAATTGCATGGGTAAATTATCCCGGACTTGAATCTAACAAGTATTATGAGCTTACAAAGAAGTATATGCCAAACGGAACCTGCGGCGTTGTTTCCTTTGGCGTAAAGGGCGGAAGAGAAGCTGCAGAGAAATTCATGAACTCTCTTGAGCTTGCAGCAATCGTTACCCATGTTGCAGATGCAAGAACCTGCGTTCTTCATCCGGCTTCTTCTACTCACAGACAGCTTAGTGATACAGAGCTTGTCGAATGTGGTGTGTCTCCCGATCTTGTAAGATTTTCAGTTGGTATTGAAAATCCAGAAGACATTATTGCAGATATTCAGCAGGCACTTGACAAAATTTAAGATTTAGTTTTTGAAGGGATTGAAAAATAAAATGAAAGGACTCAGCAAGAAGATTTTGTCGCTTTTTTTGGTGGTAATCATGCTTGTTTCGGTATGTATTCCTGTTTTTTCCGCTGAAAGCTCCGACTTCTCATATGAAATTATCAGCGGCAGTACGAGTGTCAGAATCACCGGGTATTCAGGTTCCGATACGGATATTGTTTTGCCAGACAGTATTGACGGCAGAACTGTAATTGAAATTGGTGCACAAGCTTTTTCAGGCAATACCTCCATTACAAGCATTACGGTCTCATCTAATGTTACCAGAATCATGAAGGAAGCTTTTTCGAATTGTTCAGCCTTGACAAGTGTTGCGATTCCTGCTTCTGTCACATCTATCGGTGATTCTGCATTCAGCGGATGTGTGTCTCTTACGAGTGTTTCCATAGCTTCTGCTTCCACATCAATAGGTTATTACGCATTTGAAGGCTGTACAGCTCTTACAACAGTATCAATTCCTTCCACAAAAATCGGTTATGCCGCTTTCAGAAATTGCACATCCCTTGAATCCATAACATTGCTTGATTCAGTTCAGTCTGTGGGCAGATTCGCTTTTGACGGAACCGCATGGTACAGCAATCAGTCTGAAGGATTGCTTACACTAAGTAATATAGTTTATTCTTATACAGGCAGCGACAGCGAGGTAGTTATTCCTGACGGTATGTTGGGTATTGCTGACTATGCATTCAGTGAAACCTCCGTAACCTCCGTTATTATTCCTGAAGGACTTTACTATATCGGACTTTATGCGTTTTATATGTGCTCCGATATGACTTATTTGTATATTCCTGATTCTGTTATCAGCATTGGTACAAGTGCCGTCGGATATGGGGCAACAGGCAGAAAAGACGGATTTGTGATTTACTGTAAAGATGGTTCTACTGCTCAAAGCTGGGCAAACGGCAATTCAATTACCTGCAAATTGGTTGATAACTGTTCTCATTCGTATTCTGATTGGTTTACAACTGTAGAGCCTGACTGTACGAACACCGGCGAAAAAGCAAAAAGATGTAAAATGTGTAATAGCATTGTTACTGAAACGGTTAATGCAAACGGACATTCATGGACGGGCTGGATAACTGTCAGCGAGCTTTCATGTCTGACTGATGAAGTTAAGACAAGAACCTGTACAGTTTGTTCTTTGACAGAAGAAAGCACTACTGCATCTCCCGGACACAGTTGGGGAGACTGGTCAGTTATAAGTGCTGCAACCTGTGACAAACAAGGGCAGCAGAGTCATGTGTGTACAGTTTGCGGCGAGTCTGAAACTCAAACGACCGAAGCACTCGGACATGATTGGATAGTTGATGAAACGACAGACAGCGAAGGCTGGGTAAAAACACAGGATCCCGATTGTGTGAATGTAGGTGCAATGGAAAGAACCTGTGATGTTTGTGCATATTTTGAAATATCGGAAATTCCTGCTCTCGGTCATACCGCTGATGAGTGGACCGTTCTGAAAGACCCCACATCTATCACCGTAGGTATAAAAGAGGGTATATGCACAGTATGCGGAGAAACCTTCACTGCTGATATTGATGTAATTATTGAGGAACTTCCGGATGATGTAACCAATATAGAGCTTTGCGATGATGCAACGATTTATTTCGATGAATCATTAATCTGTATTTTAGGCATAAATGCAGGAACAACTGTTACCGAAGTGTTGCTCCAATTACATTATCCAAGTCATATTCTTGTCACTGATTCACAGCTTAATCCGTTAAAAGGTGATTCTTATATTTGCAATGGCGGTTATCTGATTCTTGTCAGATTCAATGAATCAACACAGCAGTATGACCCTGTCGATACTTTGTATGTCATTGTAAAAGGCGATGCTAACGGTGACGGTCCGGCAACAGCTGCAGATGCAAGACTGGCTCTCAGAGCTGCAGCAAGTCTTGAAACTCTTTCTGATGTTGCTCTCGCTGCTGCAGATGTTGACATGGACGGCAATATTACTGCATCAGATGCAAGAACCATTCTCCGTGTTGCAAGTAAGCTTGATACATTTTAAATAATACTAAAATGTTTTACTATGTATAAATTGTTCTCCCAATCTTGCGGGATTAATTTGCTTATTAATATGTAAAACACTTATTTTGTGAGTAAGTTTCTGAATATTAAAAAATCCTGTCAGTGACAATCGTCTCTGACAGGTAATTTTTTTTGTTTATAATCGCATTCTTAATATATCGCCTTCATGCAGCTTTTCACCGCATTCAACACTAAGAATCTCTTGTGGAATGTGAGCGACATCTCTGCTGTTTCCGTTTTTATCTGTGATACTTATAACGGTGCAACTCTTTCCTGAGGAGTATGGCGAGAGTATCTCAAGTGTATCACCGACAGAAAAACGGTTCCTCATTTCAACGAGGTATCTTCCGTTTTCCTCTTCACCGACTACAATGCCGATGAACTTGCAGCTTTGTCTGTAAAGTCCGTCATTGTTGTGGTCATATTTCAATGCACCGAAATAGAAGCCGGTGGAGTATGGTCTGTGGCTTGCACATTCAAGCTCATCATGAAGAGTGGCAAGATCTGCTGTTGAGTTTATTCTCTGCCTGTATGCATTTGTTACTGTTGCAACATAATAGGGAGATTTCATTCGTCCTTCAATTTTAAATGAAATAACTCCTGCTTTTGCGATGTCATCAAGAAAATCGATACAGCAAAGATCGTGAGAACTAAGAATAGCGGTGGTTCCGTTTTCTTCGATGACCGTGAAGTGCTGTTCAGGGCGTTTCTCCTCGACAATGTTGTACATCCATCTGCAAGGCTGTGTGCAATCGCCGTGATTACCGCTTTTACCTGTAAGATAAGAGCTGATAAGGCATCTGCCTGAATATGACATACACATTGCACCGTGTACAAACGCTTCAATCTCCAGCTCTTTAGGTGTTCTTTGACGAAGCTCGGCAATTTCAGCAAGAGTCATCTCTCTTCCGAGAACAACTCTTTCTGCACCCATATTATAATATGTTTCAGCAGTTTTGAAATTTTGTATATTAGCTTGAGTGCTGATATGTACAGGCAGATCGGGTGATGCATTTTTTATTGTAACAACAGATCCCAGATCTGATACGATTACGCCGTCAATTCCTGTGTCATAAAGGAATTTTGCATAGTCCGACAATTTATCAATCTCAGCATTTGTTGCAAAACAGTTTACGGTAACATAAAGCTTTTTGCCTTTGCTGTGTATAAGCTCACAGGCTTTTATTATGTCACTTTCTGAAAAAGCGGCATTGTCAGATCTTAACTGCATGAGCGGTCCGCCTGCATATACAGCATCTGCACCGAAATGCAGAGCAGTCTTTAAGCTTTCAAAACTTCCGGCAGGGCAGAGCAGCTCAGTACCTTTGAAAACATCATTCATCATAATGCCGCCGCAATTACATATATAAGAACTGAAATGCAGCTAAGTCCCATGAGGGCTGCCATTATAACAGAAACGATTTTTGAAAAATTCTTATTCATTTAATCCTCTCAGTCTTCAATTCCCATAAGAGCTTTAATACTTGCAGCAAAAATATCTGTCTGCTTCTCTGCATTTTCTCTTGTATCTGCATGGGAAGTGATATAAATTTTGATTTTAGGTTCAGTTCCTGACGGTCTGATAATAACTTTATTGTCATCAGGGAGAGAATATGAAAGCACATTGGATTTGGGAAGAGTGATTTCAGTTTTCTCACCTGTTACAGTATTTGTAGATACACTTTCAAGGTAGTCTGCTACATTAACTACGTTAAGACCGCCAATCTCCTTTGGGGGATTGGAACGCATTGATGTCATCATATCGCTCATCTTTTTCATTCCGTCAGCACCTTCAAAGCCGAAGTTGAGAAGTGAGTTCAGATACATACCGTATTTTTCGTAAAGACCGTTCATTACATCAACAAGGGTCTTACCCTGAGTCTTATAGTAGGCTGCCATTTCAATAATGATCATAGAACCGTTGACAGCATCCTTTTCTCTTACGTGTGTACCGCTGAGATATCCGTAGCTTTCTTCCATGCCGATCTCATAACGGTCTTCTTCACCCTTTGCCTTAAGCTGTTCAATAAGTTCACCAATGTATTTAAAGCCGGTAAGCAGATCATACAGTTCTGCGTTATAGTCATTTGAAATTGCTCTGATAAGCTCAGAAGTAACTATTGTCTTTACTATAACGGGAGACTTTGGAAGTGTGCCGTTTGCCTGTTTTCTTGAAAGTATATATTCAGTAAGCATACAACCTACTTCGTTGCCTGTCATAAGGCGGTATTCACCGTTATGGCGCACAGCAATACCTACACGGTCACAGTCGGGATCTGTTGCAAGCATAATGTCAGCATCAAATTCGTCTGTCATTTTCATGCCTTCTTCAAATACTTGCTTGATTTCGGGATTGGGGAAAGGACAGGTTGGGAAGTTGCCGTCGGGATTCTCCTGTGCTGCAACGATTCTTACATTTTTAACACCGATTCTTTCAAGAATAGTTCTTACAGGCTTGTTGCCGGTACCGTTAAGGGGAGAATATATAACCTTAAGGTCTGCCTTTTCACAGATTCCCTTTTCAATCTGTCTGGAAAGTACATCTTCATAAAATTCTTCAATAAGACTGTTTTCAATATAAGAAATTTTACCATCTGCTACTGCGGTATCGAAATCCATACCTTTAACATCGTTGAAAATATCAACATTGCAGATATAATCATATGTTCTTTTTGCTGCCTCATCGGTCATCTGATATCCCTTTGAGTCATAGCACTTATAACCGTTGTATTTTGAAGGATTGTGGCTGGCGGTAATAACGATACCCGAGCTGCATCCGAGTTTGATGACAGCGTATGAGATCATGGGAGTGGGCATAAGCTCGTCATAAATGTAAACTTTAATTCCGTTTGCTGCAAGTACGCCTGCGGCAGTTTTTGCGAAGAGGTCGGACTTGATTCTTGAATCATAACCGACAGCAACGGAAGGCTCCTCAAAAGCCTCGTTAAGGTAATTTGCAAGACCCTGTGTTGCCTGAGCCACAGTGTAAACATTCATTCTGTTTGTGCCGGCTCCGATAACACCTCTAAGACCGCCTGTTCCAAACTCAAGACTTCTGTAGAATCTGTCAAGAATTTCATCGTCCTTGCCCTTGATAGACTCGAGCTCTGCTTTAAGGTCAGGATCCTTTGTTGCGTTTGTAAGCCAATATTCATACATGGAAGTGTAATCTGTCACGATAATCATTCCTTTAAACAAATTTTATCAATTTATATTATATACTATTTTATTAAAAATTCAAATGTTTTTTGTAAATTATTTTGATTTTTTTTGTTGACAAAGATAAAAATATGTAGTAAAATTTTCTTAAACAAATGTTCGGTACGGAGTTGAGTAAAAATGTTTGCAACCGCAACAAGCGTAGGAGTGCTGGGAATGCATTCGTATATGGTTGATATTGAGGCGGATATTGCCATGGGAAAGGCAAAATTTGATATAGTCGGGTTGCCTGATGCAGCGGTGTCCGAGTCAAAAGAACGTGTAAGAGCTGCTATGAAAAACAGTGGTTATGATTTTCCGCTTGTGCATATTACCGTTAATCTCGCACCTGCCGATATACGCAAAGAAGGTCCGATTTATGATTTGCCTATCCTTATTGCCTTGATGACAGCGTCAAAACAACTTGTGTGTAAGCATGATAGCTGTGCTTTTATCGGAGAGCTGTCTCTGGGCGGAGAAGTTCATCACGTCAACGGTGTCCTTCCCATGACCATTGAAGCGAGAAATAAAGGAATCAAACAGATTTTTATTCCCAAAGACAATGAGGCAGAGGCTTCAGTCGTGGATGGAATTGATGTTTATCCTGTAAATAATGTAAAAGAGCTGATTGCACATCTTACAGGAGAAAAACTTATTCAAAAAGCAGTTTTTGAGGGCTTCGAGGATGAAGAAGCCATGCTTTATGAAGCTGATTTTGCTGATGTAAAGGGGCAATTTCAGGCTAAACGAGCATTGGAGATAGCGGCTGCAGGTTCCCATAATGTTTTGATGATCGGACCTCCGGGCTCGGGTAAAAGTATGCTTGCAAAGCGTATTCCGTCAATACTTCCTGATATGACATTTGATGAGTCTCTCGAAACAACGAAGATTTTTTCTGTTGCAGGTCAATTGCCAAAAGAACTGCCAATTATCCGTCAAAGACCTTTCAGGTCTCCTCACCATACTGTTTCAGCTCCCGGACTTTCGGGCGGAGGCTCCATTCCTAAGCCCGGTGAGATTTCTCTTGCCCATAACGGTGTACTTTTCCTTGATGAGCTTCCTGAATTTTCAAGAAATGCAATGGAATCTCTACGTCAACCTATTGAAGATGGTGTTGTTTCCATTTCACGAGTAGCAGGAACTCTCACCTATCCCTGTTCCGTTATGCTTGTTTGTGCTATGAATCCATGCCCCTGCGGATATTTTGGTCACCCCGCAAGGAAATGTACTTGTCCGGGCGGTGCGGCTGCCAGATATCTTTCAAAAATATCGGGACCTCTTCTTGACCGACTTGATATACATATTGAAGTTCCGCAGGTGAGCTTTGATGAATTGTCTGAAAAGGAAAAAGGCGAGCCTTCAGCATTGATAAAGGCAAGAGTTAACACGGCAAGACGTATACAGCTTAAAAGATTTGAGGGAACCGCAGTAAAAGCAAATGCACATATGACAGCTGAAATGACAAGAAAATTCTGTATTCTGACGGACAATGCTGCTCAGATGCTTAAAAATTCTTTTGATAAGTTGGGGCTTTCTGCAAGAGCATACGATAAAGTGCTTCGTGTAGCAAGAACAATTGCTGATCTTGACGGCAGCGAAAATATAGATGTAAAACACGTTGCGGAGGCTATACAGTATAGAAGCCTTGACAGAAAATTTTGGAATAATAACTGATATTGCAGAAAAAACAACTGACGGAAGTTGCCTTCCGTCAGTTGTTTCTCAAGGATTGTTTTATATGATAAGAGGATACGCAAATGTAATAACTATATCTTGTATATAGTACAATCAATATACACATTATAAAGCAAACAAATCTTTTTGTCAATAAGAAAAATAAAAAAAAGTATAAAAATTTTTATCTTGCATATACATTTTCTTAAAGAGGTGTATATTCTATGATAAAAACGGACAAGGAAAATGCAAAAAAGGACAGTTTTACGGTTGTGATGATAGTGCAGACTGTCATTTGCGGAATACTTATAACATTTATGTTTGTTTCTGCCTCCTCAGACGGAAAATTTGCTTCTTTTATGAGGGAAGAATATGCTAAACTCATGACAGGTGATATCGTTGCAGAAGATTTGGCAGAAGCTTTTAAAACTGTCAGGGAGTATGCGGCTGTATATTCAGACAATGATGAAATTACACAAGAAGTTACAGAAAAAAACACATATGAAGCAGTATTTAATGAAATGGTTATCACTGAAACAGAATCAGAAAGTATACAGATAGGCGGCGGTGCTGATCTTGAATTCAGTTCTCTGGAAACACTTGAGGGAGTCAGCTTTGATGAATATACTCTTGACGTACCTTTTATTGTTCCGATTGAGAATTATGAGATTACCTCACTTTTCGGCTACAGGACCAGCCCAATTTCGGGAAAAGCAGGTATTCATACGGGACTTGATATGGCGGCCGATTACGGCGAAAGTATTTATGCCTCGTCAGCCGGGAAAGTTGTAGATTCTGCATATGACAGCAGTTACGGCTATTATGTTAAAATTCAACACAGTGATAATATTGTAACAATTTACGCTCATTGTTCAGCTCTGTGTGTTAATGCAGGCGAAATCGTTGAACAGGGTGATCTTATAGCAAAAGTGGGCTCAACGGGCGATTCAACAGGTAATCATCTTCATTTTGAGATGCGTAAGGATAACATTCGTATTAATCCGGAATATGCATTATTCGGCTCATGAAGCTGTGCAAAGGCAGGTTTTCTTTAAGCTTGAGTTTTCCGTTTTTTGCTGCTGCAGCATTTTTTCTTGCGGGCGGAATGTATGAAAATTATATTTGTGCGATCTTTTTTGCATCAGCTCATGAATTGGGACATCTTATTCCGATGAAAATCGCCGGCTGTAAGATAAAGGAAATATCTTTAGGTGCAATGGGGATAAGAATTGAAAAAAATAATGTTTGTATGTCCTATAAAGCTGAATGTATTGCAGCTTTGTGCGGTCCTGCGGTAAATACTGTTGCAGCTGTTGTGTTTTTCTTTCTTAAAGACCGATATGATGTGTTTGTACTACCTTTTAATATTAATATCGGACTTTTTCTTATAAATATGCTACCGGTGAGAATGCTGGACGGCGGCAGATTTGTGAATAATCTTTTACTGTTAAAGCTTGATGAAATAACAGCATATAAGGTAATGTCATATCTTGAAATTGCAGTTATTATTGTGCTTGTACTGTTGCTTATAGTGATGCTTATTGCTCATGTAGTCAATACTTCATTTGTATTTTTTGTATGTTCTTTTGTAGGAATTACCGTAGTAAGCCTTATAAAAAAAGACCAGATATATACATAAGTACAAAAATATCAATAATTTGAAAAAAACTCTTGCAAAAGTTGTCAGCTCGTGTTATTATATACAAGCGTTCGTTTGCGTTTACGGAGAATAACCGTAATCGGCGATTAATGCACGCAGCGTACATTAAAGCGGTCGGTCCTCTGGCAGGATTGTTAAGAACGGCTGAAAATTTATGGAGGTTAAACTATGGACGCATTAAAACTTATTGCTCAGGACAGCCTCAAGGCTGAAGCTCCTCAGTTCAAGGTCGGTGACACCGTTAAGGTTCACGTAAAAATTCGTGAGGGCGAAAAAGAACGTATCCAGATGTTCGAGGGAACAGTTATTGCTCGCAAGGGCAGCGGTGTTGCTGAAACATTCACAGTAAGAAGAGTTTCTTACGGTGTTGGTGTTGAAAGAGTTTTTCCCGTTCACTCACCCAACGTTGCTAAGGTTGACGTTATCAGATCCGGTAAGGTTCGCAGAGCTAAGCTCTACTACCTTCGTGGCAGAGTCGGTAAGGCAGCTAAGGTTAAAGAACAGATCAGATAAGTTTTTTATTGAGCAAAAGGGGCAGGTATGTCCCTTTTTTGCGTTAATTAAAGTATTTTACATATATTCGGTCGGTGTTTTTTATGCGTGATAAAACTAACGGTTATATTTATTATGAATATCATAAAAAAACCGAAAAAGAAGAAATAATCGAAACTGCATGGAGTTCGGTTTTCAATTGGCTTTCTGTTATTGTGTGCATTCTTTTTGTGTTTTTTTCTATATGGAATTTGGGGTGTCGTGTGATCATTGTTAATGGCAGTTCCATGTATCCCACTCTTGAAAATGACGAAAAAATTATAATTTCATCGTTTTGTTATGAACCGAAAATCGGAGACATTGTAGTTGTTCGCAGTGATGCCGAGGGCGGAGATATTCTTATAAAGAGAGTCGTCGCTACTGAAAATCAGGTCGTTGATATCGATTATGAAAGCGGCACTGTTTACGTTGACGATGTTGCTCTTAAAGAAGACTATATCGTATCACAAATGATTCAATATATTGATGATGAGATTGAGTATCCTTATACGGTTCCTGAAAACTCTGTTTTTCTGATGGGAGATAACCGTAATGTTTCAAAAGACAGCAGGAGCAGTGAAATCGGCAGTATTGACAAAAATTATATCGTCGGCAAAGCTGTTTGCCGTTTATCTTCTGATTATAGAATTTATTGAAAGCGGGTTGAGAAATGAAAAAGATAAGATCGGGCATTTTTGAATTACTTTCAGTAATTACAAGTGCTGTTGTCGCAATTGCTGTTATTTTTACATTTTTCTTTAGACTGACTACTGTCAGTGGCAGATCTATGGAGCCTACACTTTCTGACGGGGACAAGCTTATAACCACAGCTTGTACGCAGGAATATGAGTATATGGATATTGTTATTGTTGTTGAGCCCAATGAGCGTCTGTATGAGCCTCTTGTTAAACGTGTTATTGCAACAGAAGGTCAGTGGGTCAATATTGATTACGATGAGGGTATAGTTTATGTAGGTGATACCCTTGAGACCATGGAACCTCTTGATGAGCCTTATACAGCATCTCTTACAGATGAACGTCCTGTTGAGGACTATAATGAATATCCCATTCAGGTTCCCGAAGGCAGTTATTTCTGTATGGGAGACAACAGAAATCATTCAACGGACAGCCGTTCCTACAGAGTAGGTTTTGTGGATGAGGAGTATATTCTCGGCAAGGCTGTTTACCGTCTTTCTCCCTTCGGTTCAATTTATTGATTATGTGTATGAAAAATATTTATTCCAATATTACAAAAACACTTTTTGAAATATTGTCTGTTGCAGTTTCCGCAGTTGCCGTGATAGCTGTTATTTTCTCTTTTCTTTTCAGAGTTGTTGGTGTCAGCGGCATTTCCATGAATCCAACGCTTTCAGACGGAGATAAACTGATAGTATCCACTGTTTCCGAAGATTTTGAACAGGAAGATATACTGATAATTGTTCAGCCCGGTGTTCTTAACGAGCCTCTTGTAAAGCGAGTTATCGCAACAGAAGGTCAGTGGGTAACGGTTGATTATGATAGCGGGATAGTATATGTAGGAAATACTGCTGAAACAATGGTTCCGTTATCTGAAAATTATATTCTTGAACCTGCAAATGCAAGAAGTTATGACGATACTAATGAGTACCCCATACAGGTGCCGGATGGAATGCTTTTTGTTATGGGGGATAACCGTAATCATTCAACTGACAGCCGTTCTTATATGGTTGGTTTTATAGACGAAAGATATGTTTTGGGTAAGGCGTATTGCAGACTTTATTCAATTGAAAACGGTTTTGACTTATCTTTTATGAATATTTATTAATAATATCCGGGGCTGGCTCGTTCAGCCCCTTTTTTTCAAAGGTGATGAATATGGCAGATTCAGTAAAACAGCAGGTACAGTGGTTTCCCGGACATATGGCGAAAACACGACGTCTTATAAAGGAACAGCTAAAACAGGTAGATGCTGTTACGATGCTTTTAGATGCAAGAATTCCCGAAAGCAGTAAAAACCCTGAAATTGATGCTTTGACGGAAGGTAAACCCAAAATTATACTTTTTAATAAGGCAGACCTTGCTGATCCCCAAGCTACAAAACAGTGGATCGAATATTATGAAAGTAAAGGTGCTGCAGCACTTGAGATTGATTGCCGAAGCGGTAAGGGACTTAATAAATTCAGACCTCTTGTAAGGGAAGTTTTGAAAGATATAATAAAAAAGAATGAACAAAAGGGAATGCCCGGAAAACCGCTGAGAATTATGGTTATAGGTATTCCGAATACAGGAAAATCCTCTTTTATTAATAAGATGGGAGCCGGCGGAAAAGCAAAGGTTGAGGACAGAGCCGGTGTTACAAGAAATAATCAGTGGTTTGTTATTGGCGGCGGCATCGAAATGCTTGATACTCCCGGTGTACTTTGGCCTAAATTTGAAGATCCGGAGGTAGGCGACAAGCTTGCATTTACAGGAGGAGTCAAAGATCAAATTCTTGATATTGAAACTCTTGCTGTTCGTTTTCTTACTGTTATGCGTGATAATTATCCCGAAAAGCTTAAAGAAAGATATAAAATTTCAGATTTTGAGGAAATGGAGCCATATGAAATTCTCGAACTGATAGGAAAAAAACGTGGGATGATGATAAGAGGCGGCGAGATTGACACAATGAGAGCATCCGTTGCTGTACTTGATGAATACAGAGGCGGAAAGCTCGGCAGATTGACATTGGAGTGGGTAAAATGACTTATGAATTTGAAAATCAGGCTCATGAACAGGGCTTTAAAGTTGTATGCGGCGTTGACGAAGCCGGCAGGGGACCTCTTGCAGGACCTGTTTATGCGGCGGCTGTTATTCTCCCCGACGGGCTTGAAGATTTAGGAATAAATGACTCAAAAAAAATCAGTGAAAAAAAGCGTGAACAGATTTTTGACTCTATAACAGAAAATGCAATCGCATACGGTATTGGCTTTGCAACCGAAAAAGAAATTGATGAAATTAATATTTTGAATGCAACGTTTCTTGCCATGAGACGAGCTGTCGAGAATATGGAAATTGAGCCTGACCTTGTGCTTGTTGACGGCAATAGAAAGCCTGGAACAGGATATGAGGAAATTACCATCGTTAAAGGCGATTCTAAATCAATTTCCATTGCTGCAGCTTCGATTTTGGCAAAAGTCAGCCGTGACAGATATATGAGAGAACTTTCAGAGAAGCATCCCGAGTATGAATTTGAGAGACATAAAGGTTACGGCACAAAGCTCCATTATGAAAAAATAGAACAGTACGGTATTCTTCCCGACCACAGAAAGTCATTTCTGAAGAAAATTCTTAACAAATGATAGCAGAACCGAGAAGAACAGGTTTGTTGGGTGAAATGCGTGCGGCTCAGTATCTTATAAGAAAGGGCTACAGAATTTTATCCGCAAACTTTAGAACAAAAGCCGGGGAAATAGATATAATTGCAGAAAATGATGATTTTCTTTGTTTTATTGAGGTTAAATCTCGGCATGAAGGCGGTTACTTTGCTCCGTCTGAAGCTGTCGATTTAAAAAAAGAAGAAAACGTAAAATCTGCGGCTGCAGCATTTATTGCTTTGTCAAAAACAACGATGCCTGTAAGATATGACATTATTGAGGTTGTTTTCAGCAAGGACAAATACGCAGTGAGACATATTAAAAATGCTTTCTGATTGTTTTTTTCTGCCTATTATCCGACAGAATATTTGTAATCTTTAACAAAATCGCAGTGAATTTAATAAAACTGATTTACAAATAAAGAAAACTATGTTATCATATAAAAAATATGTAGGAATAGAGGCTGTTTTTATGGATGAAAAATATAATGATTCTGTGACTCTGGATAATACCCAAGCTGAAAGTCAATATGCACCGGATGCGGATGAGCTTGACAGCGAATTTGAAAATTATGAAGAAAAGATAATTAATAAAAAATCAAAACAGCAAAAAAATCAAGATAAGAAAGACAAAGATCCTGAAAGCAATACAAAAAAATTGCTTATTGCCATTCTTTCAGTTGGACTTTGCGTACTTATTGTCTCGTTGATAGGTGTTTTTGTTACTATCGACAAAAGGAATAACAGTATTGATGTGGTTGATAATGAAACAACAACTGTTGCACCTGTTGAGACTCAGGCAACCACTGTTGCCGATACACAGACTACGGCTGCAAACAATGAAAATGATGTCGTTACACAGGAGACGGAAACTGCTTCCGCACAAGTAGTTGCAGGTGTAGAGAATGAAGCTGAAAATAACGCAGAAGAAGTTGAAAACAATGCCAATGCTGTAGCTTCAGCACCTCAGAGCGATGCCGAATGGCTCGCATTCTTCAACACTGCAGTTAATAAACTGAAAACAGACGGTCCTTCGTTCAGTAAAGCTAAGCGTACACAGACTGCTGATATTCAGCTTTCAAATTCGCTTGCACAGGCATATGTTTCTACTGCAAAGGACAAGTACCTTTCTGATGAAACTGTTGTAACAGAAGTTTCAAAAGGTGATACAGCAAAAGCTGTTGCTGTTGTTTCTCCTGACGGAGAATCGTATGTGTCAAATCTTACAATGGATGACATAAAATCAATCTCATATTCAACTAATGCCGACGGAAATTATGAGATAACGATTAATATGCCTGATTCGACAAATCCTGATTTGTCAAGTTCCTTTGCAAAGATTTTTGAATTTATGCTTGTTGATGATGTTATGGACACTTATGCTCCCAATATGGGTGCAACGGTTGACAGAACTAATGTTTCCCTTGAGTACAGCGGATGCTATGCTTCTGCCGTTATTACTCCCCAGGGTCAGCTCATAAGCTATCATACAACCGTTAGTGCGAACATGATCCTCAAGAGTGCAAAAATAAGCATTGTCACTACCGATCTTGATGCACTTCTTTACAGTGATACTGATTATACAAACATCTCTTGGTAAATATGTATAAAATCAACTTTTACACCCTTGTGTCTTTTTTACAGGGGTGTATTTGATTTTATTGTTGACAATCCGAAAATGCTGATATATAATGTTGAATGTCGGACAGTTTGATGTTCGACAAAAAATAAAAGGAAGTGTTTTGATTGGAACGTATACCTAAAATTGCTATGGAACTTCATTCGCTTTCAAATATGAACAGACGTTTTATGGACAGTAACAGTCATAAAAAAATGCTGGATTCCATTACAGGAACAAACGGCTGGATCATTGCTTATCTTGATCTTAATTCGGATAAGAATATTTATCAGCGTGACCTGGAGGAAACCTTTGGTATAACAAGATCAACTGTTTCAAAAGTTGTAAATCTTATGGTTCGGAAAGAATTGATCGAACGTTCTGCCGTCTCTCACGATGCAAGATTGAAGAAACTCAGTCTTACACCGAAATCCCTAGAGCTTATCAATGTTATGCATAAAGATAATATTAAGCTTGAAGAATTACTGCTTCAGGGATTTTCCGACAGTGAAAAAGAGCAGTTGTTGGAATATATAGGAAGAATGAAAAATAATATGAAAACGGCACTTGATGATATAGGTGTGGATGAGTTTGTCATGCCTGTTATAGGAAAGGAAGAATGATAAAATGATAAAAAGACTGGCAAAATGTGTCCGTGAGTATAAAAAAGATGCTATACTTACACCTACCTTTGTTGTCGGTGAGGTTATAATGGAAGTATTTATTCCTTTGCTTATGGCTGAACTGATTGATAACGGTATTGAAGCAGGAAATATGAGTTATGTTGTAAAAATTGGTATTGCTTTGCTTTTTGCTGCAATTCTTTCGCTGTTTTTCGGTGTTGCGGCGGGCAAAACTTGTGCAACTGCAAGCTCAGGCTTTGCAAAAAACTTAAGGCATGATATGTATTATAATGTTCAGAATTTTTCATTTTCAAATATTGATAAATTCTCAACTGCAAGTATTGTCACAAGACTTACAACTGATGTAAATAATGTTCAGCAGGCTTTTATGATGATAATTCGTATGGCTGTAAGAAGTCCTATGATGCTTGTTTTCAGTGTTGCTGCGGTTCTCAGTATCAGCCCTAAACTTTCATTAATCTTTCTGGCTGTTATTCCATTCCTTGCAATCGGATTGTACATAATAATTACAAAAGCCCATCCGATATTTAAAAAAGTTTTCAAAACTTATGATAAGCTTAACAGCGTTGTAGAAGAGAACCTTCATGGTATCAGAGTTGTCAAATCCTTTATTCGTGAGGATTATGAGATAAATAAATTTACAGGCATTTCAGATACGATTTATAGAAGCTTCGTAAAGGCAGAGAAGCTTCTTGCTTTCAACTCTCCCATGATGCAGATAAGTGTTTATACTTGTATGATACTTATTTCTTGGTTCGGTGCAAAAATGATTGTTAATTCAGGTGCTACCGAGCTTACAACAGGTGAGCTTACCAGTCTCTTTACTTATGTTACACAGATTCTCTCGAGTCTTATGTTCCTTTCCATGATTTTTGTTATGATGACAATGTCAAAGGCAAGCGGCGAGAGAATTGTTGAGATTCTTGACGAAAAGAGCGATATAACCAATAAAGAAGACGCAATTAAAACTGTGAATAACGGCTCTATTACTTTTGAAAATGTAAATTTTGCTTATTCAAAAAATGCAGATAAGCTCTGTTTGGAAAATATCAATATTGATATCAAATCCGGCGAAACGGTAGGTATTATCGGCGGCACCGGTTCTTCAAAGTCAACATTTGTTCAGCTTATTCCCAGACTTTATGATGTAATTGAAGGCAGTGTCAAAGTCGGTGGTATTGATGTACGTGATTACGATATTGAAACACTCAGAAATGAAGTTGCAATGGTGCTTCAGAAGAATGTGCTTTTCTCCGGTACGATCAAAGATAATATTCGTTGGGGTAAAGATGATGCAACAGACGAGGAAATAATGCATGTTTGCCGTCTTGCCTGTGCAGATGAGTTTATTGAAAAATTCCCTGATAAATATGATACCTATATAGAACAGGGAGGCACCAATGTTTCCGGCGGACAGAAGCAGAGACTATGTATTGCAAGAGCATTGATGAAAAAACCAAAAATTCTTATTCTTGATGACTCAACAAGTGCTGTTGATACAAAGACAGATGCACTTATCAGAAAAGCATTCAGAGAAGAAATACCTGATACAACAAAAATTATCATTGCTCAGAGAATTTCATCCGTACAGGATGCAGATAAAATAATCGTTCTTGATGATGGTAAAATTTCCGGTGTGGGTAATCACAGCGAGCTTCTTAAAACAAACGATATTTACAGAGAAGTATATCAATCACAGATAAAAGGAGGAGATGACAATGAGTAAAGAAAAAGTTCATGCAGGTCCTCCTGTCGGCGGTCACGGCGGTCCCAAAGGGATGGTTGGAAAACCGCAAGCTGTCAACAAGGACACAGTGAAAAGACTTCTTGACTATTTCAGTAGCTATAAGTTGCAGCTTATACTTGTTGTTTTGTTTATCATAACATCTGCCGTTGCAAGCGTTATGGCATCTCTTTTCCTTGAAACTCTTATTGACGATTATATTACTCCTATGCTCGGTTCAAATTCGACCGTAGGTTTTTCAGATCTTGCTGTTGCACTTGCAAAAATGGCTTGTCTTTATATTTGCGGTGCTTTTTCCGGATTTTTTTACAGCCGCATTATGGCTTCCGTTTCACAGGGTATTCTTAAAAAGATAAGAGATACAATGTTTTCTCATATGCAGACTCTTCCCATAAAGTATTTTGACTCCCATAATTTCGGAGATGTAATGAGTCATTATACAAACGATACGGACAGCTTAAGACAGATGCTTTCGCAGTCCGTTCCTAATGCAATTTCTTCAATTGTTACGATTATTTCGGTATTCTTCTCAATGCTTAAGCAGAGCATTTGGCTTACGTTTATTGTACTTGCATTTCTTCTTATTATTTTCAGAGTAATGGGCTTTATTGGCAGCAAAAGCGGAAAGTATTTTGTAAAGCAGCAAAAGTCTGTTGCAGATGTAAACAGCTATATTGAAGAGATGGTAAATGGGCAAAAGGTTGTAAAAGTTTTCTGTTATGAAGATAAATCAAAGGAAGAATTTGACCGACGCAATGAAGAACTGTTTGGTAACATGAGAAAAGCACATACCTACGGCAATATTGTTGGTCCTGTTATGAATAACCTTGGATATATCCTTTATGTTATCATTGCTATTGTCGGCGGTCTTCTTGCGATTAAAGGTATGCCGAATCTTTCTCTGACAGGTATGGGAACTCTTACTCTTGGTACGATAGCTTCATTCCTTACTCTTTCCAGAAGCTTTATTCAGCCCATTTCTCAGGTATCACAACAGATAAATGCTATTGCAATGGCTATGGCAGGTGCAGAGCGTATTTTCAAGCTTATTGATGAAGAGCCAGAAGCAGATAACGGCTACGTTACTCTTGTTAACGCAAAGAAAGATAAAAACGGTAATATTGTTGAAAGTGAAGAGAGAACAGGTGAGTGGGCATGGAAACATCCGCACGGTGACGGCAGAATTGAGTATGTTCCTCTTAAAGGTAACGTTGTACTTGATGATGTTGACTTTGCATATGTTGAAGGAAAGACAGTTCTTCACAATGTTTCACTTTACGCCGAACCGGGGCAGAAGGTTGCTTTTGTAGGTGCAACCGGTGCCGGTAAAACAACTATTACAAACCTTATCAACAGATTTTATGATATTGCTGACGGTAAAATTCGTTATGACGGTATCAATATAAACAAGATAAAAAAAGCGGATTTAAGACGTTCAATGGGTATCGTTTTACAGGATGTCAATCTCTTTACCGGTACAGTTATGGAAAATATTCGTTACGGCAAGCTTGATGCAACTGATGAGGAATGTATTGCTGCCGCAAAGCTTGCGAACGCCGACAGCTTTATCAGAATGCTGCCTCAGGGATACAACACTGTTCTTGAAGGTGACGGAAGCGGACTTTCTCAGGGACAGAGACAGCTTATTTCAATTGCAAGAGCCGCAGTTGCAGACCCGCCTGTAATGATTCTTGACGAAGCTACATCATCCATTGATACAAGAACTGAAGCAATCGTTCAAAGCGGCATGGATGCTCTCATGAAGGGCAGAACTGTATTTGTTATTGCTCACAGACTTTCGACCGTTCAAAATTCCGATGTTATTATGGTGCTTGAACAGGGAAGAATCATTGAACGAGGAAACCATGAAAAGCTTATTGCCGAAAAGGGTAAATATTATCAGCTTTACACAGGTGCATTTGAGCTTGAATAATGCGGAAATATATGCTATAATCTATTAATGTGATTTTATCGGAAGTGAGAATCGTTGACAATCTTGTTCTCACTTCTGAATTGTCATTTATATTTTGCAATGTTAATAATATTTGCTTGGACGTGAACATATGATAAAGATTTTTAAAATGCTCAAGCCTTATCGGGGAACGCTGATTCTTTCAATCATTTTTTCAGCATTGTACTCGGTTCTGGAAATTTTGATTCCGGTATACACAAAGTATATTATGAGTGAAGGTATTATTCCACGTGATATGGATATGATAATCCATTACGGTCTTGTAATGCTGGGACTTACTGCGATAGGTGCTGTTGCATCTTTGCTGAATACATATTTTTCAACAAAAACGTCAGTAAGCTATGCCATGCACATCAGAAATGTAGTATTTGAAAGAGTTTCGCATCTTTCACAGTGTGATGTTGATAAGATTGGCGTATCATCACTCATGACAAGAACAACAAATGACATACGTCAGGTACATGATGTTATTTTAAACGCATTAAAGTCGATTCTGCCCGTTCCCATTATGCTTATCGGCGGATTTTATATGGCAGCCTCGGTAAATTCCAAACTTTTGAAGATTGTTCTTATTGCAGTTCCGGCGCTTATTCTGCTTGGATTGCTTATTCTTATTTTTGTCGTGCCAATGTTCTCAAAAATTCAGAAATTGCTTGATAAAATGAATTTTATTCTCAGAGGCAAAATTAACGGAATCAGAGTTGTAAGAGCTTTCAATAAAACAGAATTTGAGGACGAGCGTTTTGATGAAACAAACAAAAAGCTCACAAGGATCAGTCTTATTGCAAACAGAATCGTTGCGGCACTTACGCCTATTTTAACAGTAGGTATGTATTCAATTATCTGTTACATAATTTATATGTGTGTTGGTGATGCAACTGCTCCGGGTGTTGATGCAAAGGTTACTCTTGAAACAATTCCTAATATGTATATGTTTATTACATATTTTACTCTTATAATAGCAGCACTTGGAACTGTTCTTGCAATTGCAGTAAGTATTCCCAAGGCTATGGTTTCAGCAAAGCGTATTAATGAAATTCTTGATGCTGTTCCTGAAATCAGTGAGAGTGAAAATCCCATAACTCCCAATGAAAATGTGAGAGGTACAGTTGAATTTAAAAATGTTTCCTTCAGATATAAGCCTGTTGATGACGGTAAAAAGAAGTCATGGCTGGCAAGAAAAATGCAGGAAAGTGTTGATAAGAAAAAGGCTAAAAAGATGCAGTCCGGTGAAATTGTTTCTCAAGAGGAGAAAAAACTTAAAACCGATGATGATGCAATTCATGATATCAGCTTTGTATCCGGTCCCGGTGAAATTACAGCGATTATCGGTATCACCGGTTGCGGTAAATCTACTCTTGTGAATCTCATTCCCAGAATGTACGATGTTACCGAAGGTCAGATACTTGTTGACGGTGTTGATATCCGAGATATGAAGCTTTCCGACCTTCACAGCCGAATTTCTTATGTTCCTCAGCAAAGCTATCTGTTCAGCGGCACTGTAAAGGATAATGTTTCTTTCGGTAAACCGGATGCCACGGATGGAGAAATTTGGCATGCAATTGAAATTGCACAGGCAAAGACATTTGTCAGCAATATGCCTGACGGAATTGACAGCTTTGTTGCACAAGCAGGTAAAAACTATTCCGGCGGACAGAAACAGAGGCTTTCTATTGCAAGAGCAATTGTTAAAGATTCAGAAATATGTATTTTTGATGACAGCTTTTCTGCACTTGACCTTGCGACTGATGCAAGATTGAGGGCTTCGTTGAGAGAAAATCTTCCCGATACCAATATTATTATAGTTGCCCAGCGTGTAGGAACTGTTATTAACGCCGATCGCATAATTGTTATGGATGAGGGCAGGGCTGTAGGCATAGGAACTCATAAAGAGCTTCTTGAAAATTGTGAGGTTTACAGAAGTATTGTTGCCTCTCAGCTTTCCGAAGAGGAGGTGACTGCGGTATGAGTAAGGCAATAAAAGTTGAAAAAGACAGGATTCTTGATGCGGATGAAACCTATCTTGAAAGTAAATATGCTTCATACCGTGGTAAAAAGGGAAAGGAAGAAAAGCTTGACAATGCCAAGGGGACGGCTGTACGTTTTTTCTCTTTGCTTAAGCCTTATTGGTTTTCTGTTTTGATAGTATGTATATCCTCTATCGGATATACCATTGTTAATGTCGTTGCACCGGATTATCTTGCAAATATAATTGACAGTGTTCAGAGTGCTATTGAGGATTATGTTTACAATGGAACTCCCGTTAATTTCGGCAGTATCACTGAACCGGGTACAATTATTTATCAGTTGTTTTCTTTGGGGGCACTTTACGGACTGTTGGGTATTTTGTCTTTTATGCAGCAGTTTGTTGGTGCGGGTGTTACACAGAAGCTTGTTTTTAATTTGAGACATCAGGTAAATACAAAGCTTTCAAATCTGCCCTTGAGTTATTTTGACAAAAATACAAAGGGTGAAATCATCAGTAAAGTAGTTAATGATATAGACAATGTTTCCTCAAATCTGCAAAGCAGCTTTCTTACCGTACTTACAGGTGTTATTGAGGTTGTAGGCTCGTTATATATGATGCTCAACAGAGGTAATATCATTATGACTATTGCTGCGATTTTTCTTGTTCCCGTAAGCGGTACTATTGCTTACAAAGTATCAAAGATCAGCAAAAAGTGGTTTTCTAAGTACTGGGGTTCAATGGGTGCTATGAACGGTCATGTCGAAGAAATGTATTCCGGTCACAGCATCGTTAAAATATTTAACCATGAAGAACAGTCGATTGATGAGTTTAAAATAATCAACCGAAACTTGAGGAAAAACAGCTTTGTTGCAAACATGATTGCAGGTGCACTAAATCCCGTGCTGACACTTTGCAAAAACATTAACTATGTAGCCGTTTGTATTATTGGCGGATGTTATTATATCGGAACATGGTTTAATACAGGAGTAGCTGTTTCAAAGGTTCTTTCTCTCGGTCAAATTGAAGCATTTATAACTTACTCTTCTATGTTCTCAGCTCCGATTACGAACATTTCAAAGATGATAAACAATATACAGTCATCTCTTGCTTCGGCTGAACGAGTTTTCGGACTTCTTGATGAGGACGAGCAGT
Organism: uncultured Eubacteriales bacterium; assembly: GCA_964454355.1. Lineage (GTDB taxonomy): Bacteria > Bacillota > Clostridia > Oscillospirales > Acutalibacteraceae > UBA1081. Next base: position 27,139 of record CAYVTA010000015.1, read on the forward strand.
CAGCTGATAACACAGAGAATGAACCGGACGTGCTTTCAGAAGGTAATGTTGTTTTTGATAATGTCAGTTTTCGCTATAAAGACGATGTCCCTCTTATTGAAAGTTTTTCTCTTGAAGCAAAGCCCGGTAATGTTGTTGCAATCGTAGGTCCCACAGGTGCAGGAAAAACGACGATCGTAAATCTGCTTATGCGTTTTTACGATGTGAACTCGGGAAAAATCCTTCTTGACGGTACGGACATTATGACAATGTCCAGAAATGCTCTGCGAGAGAATTTCGGAATGGTGCTTCAGGATACATGGTTGTTTAAAGGCACGATCAAAGAGAATATTTGTTACGGTGTCGAAAATGCGACTCAAGAACAAATCGAAGAGGTCGCAAAATCTGCAAACATTCATGAATATATTATGTCATTACCTAAAGGATACGATACGCAGCTTGTGGAAGACGGAACAAATATTTCGCAGGGACAGCGTCAGCTCATAACCATTGCAAGAGCACTCCTTAAGGACCCGAAAATACTCATTTTAGATGAAGCAACATCTTCTGTAGATACAAGAACAGAAGTGCTTATTCAACAGGCAATGCAGGAACTTATGAAGGGCAGAACGAGCTTCGTTATTGCACACAGACTTTCAACAATTAAAAATGCGGATAATATTATTGTTATGCGTAAGGGGTCAATCGTTGAGCAAGGAACTCATAAAGAGCTGCTTGAAAAAGATGGTTTTTATGCAAATCTGTATAACAGCCAGTTTACAGGCGGTATACCTGAAGATGTCGAATAAATTAATCCCTAAGGAGACGTTATTATGTCAATTGACAGAGTAAGAGCATATTTTTCCGAAAAAGGAATTGCTGACAGAATACTTGAATTTGATGTTTCCAGTGCAACCGTAGAGCTTGCGGCTCAGGCATTGGGGTGCGAGGGCTGCAGAATAGCAAAAACGCTTTCATTTCATGTGGGAGAAAAAGTTGTCCTTGTTGTTGCTGCAGGTGATGTCAAAATTGATAATTCAAAATATAAGGCACAATTCCATACAAAAGCAAAAATGCTCTCTTTTGATGAAGCTTCTAAGCTTATCGGTCATGCTGTAGGCGGAGTTTGCCCTTTTGCAGTTAATGACGGTGTTGAAGTATACCTTGATGAGTCACTTAAACGTTTTGATACAGTTTATCCCGCTTGCGGCAGCTCCAACAGTGCAATAGAACTTACGATTCCGGAGCTTGAGGAATTGTCAGGTTTTACTGCATGGATAGATGTCACTAAACAATAATTTAGCAGTACGCTAAATTATTGTTAAAGTAATAGGTAATAAGGA
>CAYVTA010000016.1:0-26115 GCA_964454355.1 uncultured Eubacteriales bacterium
AACCGCCTAAGTTATGGAGAATTTCGAGTCAGCCCCGTTATGACCACTTCGATACGTCTCCACATATTTTGTTATGATATTTTATCAAAGTATAGTTCGTTTGTCAAGTATAAAGAATTATTTTATGAACTTTAATATGCAAATTTACAAAAATTATTGACTTTTACAAAGAAAAATATTATATTGTGTTTTAAGGGTGTAATGCCTTTGGTTATGCGGTTTTTTTACCGTTATTAGTCAACCGTAAATTGTGAGAGGGGCTGCATAATTGGCAAACAATATTATAGATCTCAAGAATATTTCCGTTACTTTTGACGGAGAACAAATACTTAAAAATATGAATCTTCAAATCGAAGATAAAGAATTTCTTACACTGCTGGGACCTTCCGGTTGCGGCAAGACGACCACGCTTCGTATTATTGCGGGTTTTCTTCAGCCCGACAGCGGCGATGTTATCTTCGACGGCAAGTTAATCAATGGTGTTCCTGCACACAAACGTCAGGTTAACACCATTTTTCAGCGTTATGCACTTTTTACACATCTTAATGTTTTTGAAAATATAGCATTCGGACTGCGTATAAAAAAGACACCTGAAAAGGAAATCAAAGAAACTGTTTCGGAAATGCTTAAGCTTGTAAATCTCAAAGGATTTGAAACAAGAGATATATCAACGCTTTCCGGCGGTCAGCAGCAGCGTGTTGCCATTGCACGAGCCTTGGCAGTAAAGCCTCGTGTTCTTTTATTGGATGAGCCGTTAGGTGCTCTTGACCTTAAGCTCCGAAAGGATATGCAGAACGAACTTAAAAATATACAGCAAAGATTGGGAATAACTTTTATTTATGTAACACATGATCAAGAAGAAGCACTTTCAATGTCAGATAAGATCGTTGTTATGAACAACGGTGTTATTCAGCAGATAGGTTCCCCCATTGACATCTACAATGAGCCGCAAAATGCTTTCGTTGCAGATTTTATCGGTGAGAGTAATATTGTTGACGGAATCATGCGTGAAGACTTTGTGTGCGAATTTTCCGGTGCGACATTCAAATGTCTTGACAAGGGCTTCGGTAAAAACGAGTCTGTTGACGTTGTTGTTCGCCCTGAAGATGTAGACGTTGTTCCATTCGATAAAGGAATGCTCAGAGGTACGGTAACATCTGTAACATTCAAGGGTGTACATTTTGAAATCATTGTTGATATCGGCGGCTTCAAGTGGATGATACAGTCTACAGACGAGCAGTTTGTTGGTGACAATATCGGTCTTTACATTGAGCCGGATGCTATTCATATAATGAAAAAGAGTGAATATTCGGGTCTGTACGGTGATTTCAGCAGTTACAGCGAAGAATTTGACGAACTCTCGGATGTAAATGCCGAGCCGGAGGAGCAAGCCGATGAATAAGCTTTCCTCCCGCACAAGACAGGCTATGACCGCACCTTTTTCGATTTGGATGGCAATTTTTGTAGTTGTCCCTATCGGACTTGTGTTATACTATGCCTTCACGGATGCTGACGGCAGCTTTACATTGTCAAATATGGCGAGCATCTGGGAATACAGAAGTACATATTTTGTTTCAATAGAATTGGCATTAGTTGCAACTGTAATCTGTCTCGTTATGGCATATCCGTTAGCATACAGTATATCAAGAATGAAAGCACATTCTCAGCAAACTATGGTTTTGCTTGTTATGCTGCCAATGTGGATGAACTTTCTTATAAGAACTTACGCTTGGATGACAATTCTCGAAGATACTGGTCTCATAAATACATTTATCAAATATCTTTTAAGTCTTGTAGGTTACGAATTTGAAGGATTTTCAATGATAAATACAGACGGTGCCATTATCTTAGGTATGGTTTATAATTTTCTGCCGTACATGATTCTTCCCATCTACACCGTTCTTACAAAAATCGACCATAGTATTATTGAAGCCGCCAGAGACTTGGGAGCAAATGCATTTCACATTTTTACAAAAGTACTTCTTCCCCAAAGTGTCCCCGGCATTATTTCGGGAATAACAATGGTATTCGTTCCTGCAGTAAGTACATTTGTTATCTCAAAGCTGCTCGGTGGCGGTATGACTTACCTCATAGGTGATGTTATTGAAAACTATTTCTTGGGAAATACAGGCGAAGTTAACTATAATGTCGGAGCAGCACTTTCACTTGTGCTTATGATTCTGATTCTCATTTCTTCGGGCATCATGAACCATTTTGACAAGGATTCAGAAACAAGCGGAGGTGCAATGATATGAAAAAAGTATCAAAAATATACAATTTTCTTGTTTTTGCATTTCTCTATGCTCCCATTGTTGTAATGATAATTTATTCATTCAACTCAATAAAAAGCCGCTCTGTATTTTCAGGTTTTTCGCTTCAGTGGTATAAAGAGCTGTTTAATGATGAAGTTATCATGAACTCACTTTATATCTCTCTTATTCTTGCAGTACTTGCTGCTGTTATTTCTACTGTTATAGGAACATTGGCTGCTGTCGGAATAAATGCAATGGGCGGTTTTAAGAAAAAGGCTATGCTTGCTGTAAACAGCATTCCTATGGTTAATCCTGAAATCGTTACAGCAGTATCAATGATGATACTTTTTGTATTTATTATTTCAAAATTTAATTCTATGGAAATGGGATTCGGAACTCTGCTTATTTCTCATGTAACATTTTGTATTCCTTATGTTACACTCGAAGTTCTGCCAAAAATCAGAGGAATGGACTCAAATATTTACAATGCGGCACTTGATCTGGGATGTCCGCCGGCAAAAGCATTTCTAAAAGTTGTTCTGCCTCAGATAAAGCCCGGAATTATTACAGGAATGATCATGGCTTTTACACTTTCTCTTGATGATTTTATCATCAGCTATTTTAACAGCGGTTCAGCGGTTCAAACTCTTTCCGTAACGATTTATTCAATGACAAAAAAGCCATACTCCCCCAAAATCAATGCTCTTTCAACACTTTTATTTGTGGCGATTCTTATTTTGCTTGTAATCATAAATATAAGACAAAGCCGCAGTACGGTAAGCAACAAGAAGGGAGCAAAAAAATGAAAAAATTACTTTCTCTTTTGCTTATTTGTCTGTTACTGATGTCTGCAAGCGTTTGTGCCGCTGCACAGTCTCCTGTTACCCTGAATGTTTACAACTGGGGTGAATATATTGACCAAGATATAATAAAGCTGTTTGAAGAGGAGTATCCTTACATTACGGTAAACTATACCACTTATGACAGCAATGAATCAATGTATTCAAAGATGATTTCCGGTGCGGCGGATTACGATGTTGTTATTCCGTCAGATTATATGATAAGCAAGCTTATAAGTGAGGATTTACTGTATGAGCTTGATTTTTCTAACATTCCAAACTATCAGTACATCGGAGAAGCTTATAAAAATCAGGCTCATGATCCGGAAGACAAGTATTCTGTTCCTTATTTATGGGGCACTGTAGTTGTAATGTACAATTCGGCATATGTCAGCAAAGAAGATGTTGAAAATCAGAGCCTTGATTTACTTTGGAATAAAAAATATGCAGGAAAAATCCTGATGTTTGACAATCCCAGAGATGCATTTTGTCTTGCACTGCTCAAATTAGGTTACTCCATGAATTCAGAAAATCCCGACGAATGGGAGGAAGCAGCACAGCTATTAAGAGAACAAAAGTCTCTGGTGCAAGCATATGTTATGGATGCAATTTTTGACAAAATCGAATCCGGAGAAGCATGGATCGCACCTTACTATGCAGGAGATGCATATTTGATTGCTGATAATAATCCTGAAATAAAATACTATATTCCCTGCGAAGGAACCAATATGTTTATAGACTCTATGTGCATTCTCAAAACATCAGAGCATAAGGAAGAAGCTGAGCTATTCATAAATTTTATGTGTGATCCCGAAATCAGCAGAATGAATGCGGAAACGGTAGGTTATTCCACACCTAATACAGAAACAATTAAGCTCCTTGACAGCAGTATTACAGAAAACAAACTACTCTACCCTGATTCTGAATTTCTGAATGAGAATACGGATGTTTTTGTCAATCTTTCTCAGTCTACCCAGATGCTTCAAAGTTCTCTGTGGACAAGTCTCAAAATTGAAACTACAGAAAACAGCGGTGCATCACAATTAAATTGGATAGATATATTCTGTATAGGTGTACTTGTTATTGGTGTTACAGCAGGAATCTATTTTGCAATAAGAAACAAAAAAAGAAAAAAGATTTGGAATACTTAATACAATGGACGTCCGTCGGACGTCCGTATTAATATATAATGAGGATAGTAATATATGTTAAAACAATTTCTTGAAACGGGTCAGATTGTATCAACCCATGGAATAAAAGGTGAAGTCCGAGTAAATCCTTGGTGCGACTCTCCCGAATTTATGAAGCGATTTAAAACTCTTTACTTTGATTCAAAGGGTGAAAAACCGATCAATATTATTTCCTGCCGTCCTCACGGCAATATTGTCATTCTCAAACTGGAAGGTATTGATACCGTTGAGCAAGCCCAAAAATTGAGAAACAAAACGCTGTATATGAACCGTAAAGATGCAAAAATAAAAAAAGGGGACTGGTTCATTCAGGATCTTATCGGATGTACAGTTTACGACACGGACAACAATATAATTATCTACGGAAAACTAACAGATGTGGCACAAACAGGAGCAAATGATATCTGGTACATTGAAAACAACGGCAAGGAGTATATTATTCCTGCTATCAAGGATGTTGTTATAAATGTAGATGCCGAAAACGACAGCATTTTCATCAGACCGCTTAAAGGTATTTTTGATGAACCGGAAGAAATCAAGGGTGAATAAAATGAGAATAGATATTCTTACTCTTTTTCCCGAAATGTGCAAAACCGTTTATTCTGAAAGCATTATCGGCAGATCTATCGCAAAAGGTCTTATAGAAATAAATGCTCACAATATAAGAGACTATGCGGCAAACAAGCATAACAATGTTGATGATACCCCCTACGGCGGCGGCATGGGAATGATAATGAAGGCGAAGCCCATATATGACTGTTTCATGTCTCTGTGTGATGACATCGGTTCAAGACCGCATCTGATATATATGTCACCTCAAGGTAAAGTTCTCAATCAGCAAAGAGTCAAGGAGCTTGCAAAGCTTGACAATATTGCGATTTTGTGCGGTCATTATGAAGGTGTAGACGAGAGAGTTATTGAAGCCATTGTCGATGAAGAAATATCTATTGGTGATTATGTATTGACAGGCGGAGAGTTACCGGCTCTTGTCCTCTCTGATTCAATTGCAAGAATGCTTCCCGGCGTGCTTGCTAATGATGAAGCAATGGAAAAAGAAAGTCATTACAGCGGACTTTTGGAATACCCACAGTACACAAAACCGGCTGAATGGAATGGAATGAAGGTGCCGGATGTTCTTCTTTCGGGACATCATGCAAACATTGAAAAATGGCGTAATGAACAATCGTTAAAACGCACAAAAGAAAGACGACCTGACTTGCTTATAAACAAACAAAAATGACAATTTATTCCATATAATGGAATTTTTTGTAAAAACCTGCTTAATTTTTTAGTTTGTTTACCTAAATATACAGAAAAAAAGCTGTCAATTTGCACAAAGTTTTATTCCTAACATTTCAAAGGTTTAGTATTACATCCGATTTTTTTAATTTTGGTAAATATGTGACAATTAAATCATTGACGAAAAAAAGTTTTGTGGTATAATATGTATTGTAATTTTAAATCTAAGTGATGAGGAGCAATAGCCTTATGTTCGTAAAAGATGTTGTTGTTGAGAATCAGGTAGGACTTCACGCTCGTCCTGCTACATTCTTTATTCAGAAAGCTAATGAGTTCAAGTCCTCTATCTGGGTTGAAAAAGAAGAGCGCAGAGCAAACGCAAAAAGCCTTCTCGGTGTTCTTTCACTCGGTATCATGGGTGGTACTCAGATCAGAATTATTGCAGGCGGCACAGATGAAAAAGAAGCTGTTGAAGCTCTTGAGAAGCTTGTAAAATCCGGTTTCGCTGAATAATCAAGAACGCATAATTACGGTACACCGGTGTATGGTGTGCCGTTTTTGTTTTTAGGCTGACGGTCGCAGGAATACATCGTATTTCAAGTGATGAGACAAGTCAGACGGAAAATTATCGTCTGTCAGGCGTGATAGATTAAATTTCTGTCAGCATATGGAGGTGTACTATTATGGATGAACGGCTGAAAAGACTCAGAGGTAAAGCAATGCGACTCCCTCTTGAACCGGGCGTATATATAATGAAAGATAAAAGCGGAAAAATCATATATATAGGAAAAGCCAAGGCTCTGAAAAACAGAGTCAGCCAATATTTCGGTTCACAAACAAACCACACTGTCAAAGTCAGGAAAATGGTAGAAAATGTTGCAGATTTTGATTACATCATTGTTAACAGTGAATTTGAAGCTCTCGTTCTCGAATGCAGTCTCATTAAACAGCACACTCCTAAATATAACATACTGTTAAAAGATGACAAAGGATACCATTACATCAAAATAGCGGGAACAGATTGGAAAAACCTTACCTCGGAAAAACAGAAGCTTGATGACGGTGCAAAATATTTAGGTCCGTACACAAGTTCAGACTGCGTATCAAAAAGTGTTTCGGAAGCCTGTAAAATCTTCAAGCTCCCCACCTGCTCAAAAATTTTTCCAAGAGATATAAAAAGAAGCGGCAGACCGTGTCTTAACTATTATATTAAACAATGCTCCGCACCATGTTGCGGAAAAATATCAAAAGAAGCTCACAATGAAGCTGTAGATAATGCGGTTAAATTCATAACCGGAGGAAATGACTCAATTGTAAAAGAACTGAAAAAACAAATGGAAGCAGCAGCGGAAAATCTTGAATTTGAAAAAGCTGCAGCACTCAGGGATGCAATTCAGTCCATCGAAAAAACAAGTAAAAAACAAAATGTTGTGTCTCAAAAAACCAAAGAACAGGATGTATTTGCATTCTGCGAAGCGTCAAATAAAATTTGTATGTCGGTTTTAAGGTTTTCACAGGGACGTCTCTACGACAGCGAATATTTCTTTACTGATGCAATTGAAGAAATGCCGTCTGTCAGGGAAAAAATGATTGCCGATTATTATTCTATGCGAGACAGTATACCTCCGAACATTGCTGTTGACGGTGAAATTGACGGAATCGACAGTCTGAATGAATATATCAGTCAAAAAAGAGGAAAAAGCGTCCGTATCTATATTCCCGAAAAAGGCGAAAATGCAAGTCTTGTTGAATTATCAAGGGACAACGCAGCAGAAAAGCTTGCTCAACACATAGGAAGAACAGGAAAAACTGTTGCGGCATTGGATGAACTTGCAACGCTGTTGGGACTTAAAGATATTCCGGAATATATCGAATCCTACGATATTTCTCACACAGACGGAGCAGACAACGTTGCAGGCATGATAGTTTTCAAAGACGGAAAACCTTTAAAAAGCAGTTACAGACGCTTTGAAATCAAAGGCTTTTCGGGACAGGATGATTACAGATCAATGGCTGAAGTTCTGACCAGACGTTTTAATGAATATGAGCTTCACAAAAACGACGGCGAACCATTTGGATTCGGAAGAAAACCGGATCTGATACTTTTAGACGGAGGTATCGGTCAGGTAAATGCAGTTAAACCTGTTCTTGCATCATTCGGGCTTTCAGATATTCCCCTTTTCGGCATGGTAAAAGACAATAAGCACAGAACAAGAGCAATTGCAACGAGCGGCGGTGAAATTGCAATCAATGACCGAAGAAAAGCATTCACTCTTGTTTCGGATATTCAGGAGGAGGTTCACAGATTCTCCGTTGAATATCACAGAAAAAAACAGGCAAAAACGCTCACTGCAATGACACTTACTGAAATCGACGGCGTAGGAAAAGAAAAAGCGAAAGCAATTCTTTCCCATTTCAGAACACACGCTGCCGTAAAAAAGGCAACTGTTGAACAGCTTTGTGAAGTAAAGGGAATAAGCAAAAAGCTTGCAGAAAATATTTATAAATTCTATCACGGTGAAGAAAATGATTGACACAGTAATATTTGATCTTGACGGAACACTCCTCGACACATTGGAGGATTTGACAGACAGCGTAAACTATATGCTTCGGCATAACAATATGCCTGAAAGAAGCATAGATGAAATAAGGAGTTTTATCGGCAACGGTGTTCCCACTCTTATCAGAAAATCAGTTACAGCAGATACCGATAATGAACAGATCGAAAAATGCATAAAAGAGATGCGTGCATACTACAAAGAGCATTCAAGAGTCAAAACAGGACCTTATGACGGTATTCAAGAGTTGCTGCAAGAGCTTAAAGCAAATAATATAAAAACTGCAGTTGTAACAAACAAACTGGAAGTTGTTGCACAAGATCTTTGCAGTGATATATTCGGAGATGTTTTCACTTGTGTCATCGGTGATAACGGAATCAACAAAAGAAAGCCTGCACCGGATAATGTTTTCAGAACGATGAAAATACTTAATAGTGTGAATGACAGTACTTTGTATGTAGGCGATTCAGATGTTGATATGATTACCGCAAAAAATGCAGGGCTCAAAAGCGTAGGAGTTACCTGGGGATTCAGAGATTGCGATACCCTTATGGAAAGCGGTGCAAAATATATTATAAACACACCTTCTGAACTTATGAATATTATAAAAAATATCAACGAAAGCTAAATTTTAATAAATTTTTGCATTTACTATTGACAAAATCCCCTATAAAATGCGATAATAAATTGAAATATGTATTGTTTCGGAGATTATTATGAGAGTTATAACAGGCACTGCCAAAGGCAGACGACTTATAACACTTGAAGGCGAGGATATCCGTCCTACGGCTGACAAGGTTAAAGGTGCAATATTCAATTCAATACAATTTGATATTGAAGGCAGAAAAGTTCTTGATCTTTTTGCCGGTTCCGGTCAGCTTGGCATTGAAGCTCTCAGCAGAGGAGCCGAAAAAGCAGTATTTATTGATTTGAGCAGAAATGCGATACGTGTTGTGAACGAAAATTTGGAGCATTGTCAGCTAAAAGACAAAGCTGCAGTTTTCAACGGTGATTCACTTTCCTTTTTAAAGACAACACGTGAAAAATTTGATATAATTTTTATTGATCCCCCTTATAACAAACAGCTCACAGCAAAAGCTCTCCCCCTTGCGTTATCGGTTCTTAACGACGGAGGAATAATTGTATGCGAAACTGCACATGACGAAGAGCTTCCTGAATCCATCGGCAGTTATACAGCAGTCAAAAGCGATAAATACTCAAAAACGAGACTGACTATTTACCGTTACGGCGAAGAATGAAAGGTTGATATCTATGAGCAGGATCGCTGTTTACCCGGGCAGCTTTGACCCGGTCACGAACGGTCATCTTGATATTATCAGACGAGCATCCAAAATGTTCGACAAGGTAATCGTCCTTGTGTCTTACAATGCTAAAAAAAACGGCGGCACGTTTTCAATTCCTGAAAGAGTCGATTTTATCAAACGCAGTGCTGCTGATATGCCGAATGTAGTTGTAGACTCATACACCGGTCTGCTTGCTGATTACGTAAAAATTTCCGGTGCGTCGGCAATCGTAAAAGGTCTGCGTGCTGTATCTGATTTTGAAGATGAGTTCCAACAGGCACTTATAAACAGACAGTTAGCTCCTGAAGTAGATACTGTTTTTCTTGTTTCAAGCCTTGAAAATATGTATCTCAGCTCCAGTGCAGTTAAAGAAATTTGCACTCTCGGCGGTGAAATATCAAACTTTGTTCCCGCTGAAATTGCTCAAGATATACTCAAAAAATTATCCAATCACAAATAAAACACCTCGGAGGAAAAGAAAATGAATTACGAAGAAATTATTGAAAAAATTGAAGACATACTCGAAGAAGGCAAACCGTCTTTTGGCGGCGGCGGAAAAATCAAGGTTGACGGCGATGCTATTCATGAGTGTCTTGAAGAGCTTAGCTCATCCATTCCCAACGAAATAATACAGGCAAGAAAAATCGTTGCTGAAAGAAGAGAAATTCTCCAGGCTGCACAGGAAACTGCAAGCAAAATTGTAAGCGATGCCCAGGCAAAGGCTGATGAGATGACTCAGGAACATGAGATAACAAAGGCTGCAAAGGATGCTGCCGTTAAAATACTTAACGAAACACAGGAAGAAGCTAACAATATTATCGGTAAGGCAAACGCCGATGCGGAAGAGCGTGAGCACAGTGCAAAGAAGTGGTCTTACGAAATGCGTTCCTCTGCAAGCAACTTCGCAGTTAAGATTCTTACCGAATGTGACGAGTATCTTTCTGACAATATTGATCATTTCTCCCAGAGCCGTGACAATGTCAGACTTTCACTCTCCAGAATCCAGAATATATCAATAAAAACTCCAGAGGATCAGGAATAAGTAATTAATTATAAGCACCTTGCATATTTATTTATGAGTATTTATGCGAGGTGCTTGTTATGTTTTTATTTTCATTAAAATCTTTAAAAGGCAAAATGATTTTTCTTGTTGCAGCAATAATTGCCGCTTCGGCAGTTCTTATAATTATCAACTCCGGCAATGCCGAATCCGAATCAGCCGAAGCTGACAACATACTTAATTTCTCAGCATCCACAGACGAGGAAAGACTGAATTTTATTTCACAAATCGGCTGCACAGTAGAAAAAGAGCCTGTGGGCGTCAGCGAAGTGCTTATTCCTCAGGAGTTTGACGAGATATACACACAATACAATGAGCTTCAGCTATTAAGCGGCTTTGACTTAAACGATTACAAGGGATGCACAGTCAAAAAATGGACTTATCAGGTCACGGATCATCCCGAATATGAAAACAGTGAAAACGTCAGACTTACATTGCTGGTTTACAAAGGAAAAATTATCGGCGGAGATATATGTTCAACTGAATTGGACGGAGCTATACTGCCGCTGTTTAAAGAATAAAGGATAACTATGGCTAAAGAAAGAATAGACAAATTAATATCATCGCAAGGGACACTCTCCCGTTCAGATGTCGGGAAAATAATAAAAAGCGGAAAAGTCACTGTTAACGGAACTCTTGTAAAGAGTCCTTCTGTCAAGGTAGATCCGCTTGCTGACAAAATTGAAATAGAGGGAAAAGGCTTTTTATACAAAAAATATATCTATATAATGATGAACAAGCCTCAAGGAATAGTCAGTGCAAGCCGAGATCCGAAAGAAAAAACCGTTATTGATATTCTTCCCGAAGAAATGAAAAGAGCAGAGCTCTTCCCGGCAGGAAGACTGGACAAAGACACAACCGGATTTGTTCTCATTACCGATGACGGTGATTTTGCTCATTATATACTCTCACCAAAGCATCACATAGATAAAACTTACCTTGCAACCACAAATGCTCTGATTGAAGATAAATATCTTGAGCTTATGAAAAGCGGAATGACACTTGGTGAGGAAAAGCTTCTTCCCGCACAAATCGAGCTATATGACAATAAAAGCTACCCTGTTTACAAAATCATCTTACACGAAGGTAAATATCATCAGATAAAACGAATGATAGGTGCAACTAATGCAGAACTGATTGCACTAAAACGAACTGCAATGGGGTCAATTTCTCTCGATCCGCATCTTAAAGAGGGAGAATGCCGAGAACTTTCCGAAGATGAAGTAAGACTTATCAGAAATTGAACAATCACCTTTTGCATTTTTTGTTGCAAAAGGTGATTTTTTATTGTTTTTAATCGTTAAAATATACAACTGTCAATTTAACAAAAATAACAATGACTTTATTGTTAATTTTTAATAGTTTATTTTTCTTATTTTGCAAATTAACGCTTTTTTTCTTCACTTTTTCTGATTTTTTTCTTAATAACTCTTGCAATATCCCGAAAAATGTGTAAAATGTATAGTAAAGCAGTAGTAATATTGCATAAATCAATTGTTTGGATATGTCGGATCAATAATTTAATGTTAAGAAAAAGAATCAGGAGGATATATTTATGTCAAACAGATTATTTCAGAGCGTAATTCACCAGATGAAAGATGCCGTAGATCAGCCTATCGGTGTAATTGACGAAACAGGCACAATCATTGCTTGCAGTGAACTCGGCAGAATCGGTGAGGTGCTTGATTCCTCCGTCGGAGAAAAAGTTTTCGCCGGTGCAGATTCTGTTATGATAAACGATATGACATTCAAGAGCTTCGGCTCCCCTATCCATCCCGAATACGCTATATTTGTTGACGGTTCAGATGACTCTGCTCAGAAATATGTTGAGGTTCTTGCTGTTGCAGTAAGCAACATAAAACTCTATTACGATGAAAAGTATGACAGAGGAAATTTTATAAAGAATGTTATGCTTGATAATATCCTCCCCGGTGACATTTGCATAAAAGCAAGAGAACTGCATTTCAATAACGAAGCAACTCGTGCTGTTCTTCTTATCAGAATTACAGAACCCGGTGAAGTTCCGATATTCGACGTTATTCAGAATCTTTTCCCCGACAAGACAAAGGATTTTGTAATCAACATCAACGAAACAGATATTGCTTTAGTTAAAGAAGTAAAGCCTAACATCGAATCAAAGGATCTCGAAAAGCTTGCACGTTCAATTGCAGATTCACTCGGTTCAGAGTACTATACTCACACACTTGTTGGTATCGGTACCGCTGTTACAGGCATAAAGGAGCTGGCTCACGCTTTCAAGGAAGCACAGGTCGCTCTTGAAGTCGGCAAGGTATTTGATACCGAAAAGACCATTGTAAGCTATGAAAATCTCGGTATTGCAAGACTTATTTATCAGCTTCCCACAACTCTTTGTGAGATGTTTCTCAAAGAAGTTTTCAAAAGAGGTTCTATTGAAAGTCTTGATCATGAAACTCTGTTCACTATACAGAAATTCTTTGAAAACAATCTCAATGTTTCTGAAACATCGAGAAAGCTTTTTGTGCACAGAAATACTCTTGTTTACAGACTTGAAAAGATCAGAAAGCTTACCGGTCTCGACCTTCGTGAATTTGATGACGCAATCGTTTTCAAAGTAGCACTTATGGTCAAAAAATATCTTGATGCCAACCCGGTGAAGTACTGATAAAGTACTTCATTTTTGGGTATGCAGACACACAAGAGGGATAGCTATGGTAGAATTTAATTCTGTTTCAAAGACCTACAGCAAAACCTTTGAAGCACTGAAAAATGTAAACCTCAAAATCAACGAGGGCGAATTTGTTTTCGTCGTTGGTGCTTCGGGTGCAGGTAAAAGTACATTCCTGAAGCTGATAATGAGGGAAGAAGTGCCCACATCAGGCACGGTTACAATTAACGGTTACAATCTTAATAAAATGAAAAAACGCGACATTCCCTACTTCCGCCGTACTATGGGTATAGTCTTTCAGGATTTCAGACTTATTCCGGATATGCGAGTATACGACAATGTCGCTTTTGCATTAAGAGTTACGGGAACAAAAGAACGTGAAGTCAGAAAAAGAGTTTCCCATGCATTAGGAATGGTTGGACTTCTCTCAAAATCTCAGTCGCTGCCGAAAGAACTGTCCGGCGGCGAGCAGCAGCGTGTTGCGATTGCAAGAGCTCTCGTTAACAATGCGGACCTTATTATTGCGGACGAGCCTACCGGTAACATAGATCCTGCAATGTCAGTAGAAATCATGGATCTTCTTAATCACATAAACAAGGCAAACGGCACCACAATTGTTATGGTAACTCACGCCCATGATCTTGTGCGTCAGTATGACCACAGAATTGTTGTTCTTAAAGAAGGTCAGATTATTGCCGACGGCTACGATAAAGAAAAAATCCTTGAGCTTATCAATCCGGAAGTTCCTTCAAGTGATGCGGGATTTTATAACGCACCAAACGAATTTAACGATGTGGAAAACTTTATCTCTCACTACGGTGACAAAAACGCTTCTGTTGAGGATACTATTCCCGAAGCACCGCCGGCAGAACCGCAAAAAACTGAAGAGGTTGTTCCTGTCAACAATGAGATTAAGGAATTAGCAGAAGAAATTATTTCTGCAGCACACGAGGAAACTGAAAATTCAGACAAGCCAAATTCTACTTATTCAATAACGGATGATAAGGAAATCAAATCTATTCTTGCAAAATTTGCGGCAAACAATGCCTCTAATTTCAAAAAAAGAAAAAGTATAAAAAAAGAATTTGCTGCTGAAGAAGCCGTAACAACAAAAACAGAAAATGAACAAGGAGACGCTTCCGATAAAGAAGCAGAAAATGCAGACGGAGGTGACACTCTTGAGCCGTAAAAACAAATTCAATAAAGGACGTTTCAATATACGCTATCTTACAAAAGAAGGTTTCAGAAACGTCAGAATACACAGGCTTATGACAGTTGCATCAATAACCGTAATGCTTTCATGCATGATTCTCATAGGCAGTGCTTATTTACTTTATGAAAACATTAATGCTCTCATTGACAAAGTCGGTGAACAGAATGTTGTAATGATCTACATTCAGGATGAAGCATCGGAAGACCAGGAAAGTGTTCTGAAAGAACAGATTCTCAACACCGAAAACGTGAAAGAATGTGAATTTGTTTCAAGAGATGATTCGTATGCCTCCGTACTTGAAAGCATGGGATCATCCGCCTCTGTTCTTGACGGAATCGATAGCAGCATATTACCAAATGCATACAAAGTTACTGTTTCAGACATGGAGCAGTTTGATGCTACGGTTACAAACCTTGCATCACTGGATAATGTCTTATCTGTCCGTGAAAACGGCGAACTGGCATCTAAAATTTCAACAATACAGAAAGCTGTCGGAGTTGTCAGCATAACAGTTGTTGTAATTCTTCTTATTGTATCTCTTTTCATCATTGCAAACACAGTCAGAATCACAATGTTCTCAAGAAGCCTTGAAATAAGCATTATGAAGGCCGTCGGTGCAACAAACTGGTTCGTACGTTGGCCTTTCCTTGTGGAAGGAATTGTAATAGGTATAATTTCTGCTATTGTTTCCTACGGTCTGATATTTGTGCTCTACTACGCAGCAGAACGTGTACTTGCAGAGATGTTCTCCATTCTCGGAAATAATATTGTGCCGTTTGAAAACTGTATGTGGCAGATTCTGATAGCTTTCATGGCAACAGGTATCACAACCGGTGCGTTAGGTTCATGCATGTCATTGGGCAAATACCTTAAGGAACACGGGAAGGTGGTCACAAATGAGTAATTTTTCTATAAAGAAAAAAATACTTGCTGTGCTGCTTACTTTTACACTTATCTTTACTACTGTTACCTGCTATAAGTTTACAGTATCGGCAGAAGACAGCAAGATTGAAGAATACGAAAATCTTATAAGCCAATATGAAGAAAAAATTGACTCCGCACAGGACAAAATTGATTCTCTTAAAGGTGATATAAACGAAGTAAAATCATATATTGAAGAGCTCGATAAGCAGGTTGCAATGTATCAGGAGCAGATCGATGCATATCAGGAACAGATCGATGCGTATCAAGTTAAAATTGATGATTATGAAGCTCAGAATAAAGAGCTGGAAAATCAAATAAGTGAGCTTAATGATAAAATTGACGAATATAACCGTCAGATAGAAGACATGAATGCTCAGATTGATGCTAAATATGAAGAGCTGAAAAATATAATCAGAACAAACTATATTAATGGCGAAACAACAGCACTTGAGGTGCTTCTTTGTTCCGATGATTTTGCTGATTATCTTACAAAAGCTCAGTTTTTAAGCAGTCTTGCCGATTATCAGCAAGGTCTTATTGACGGAATTAATGCTGACATGGATGCAATAAATGTTACAATAGATGAAATCGAAGTAGAGAAAGAAAACATCTATGCTCTTCAGGCTGAAATCGACAAGAAAATCGCTGAAATCGAAGTTATGCAAACGGCTGTTGAAGAGAATCAGTCAAAAGTAGAAGCAAATCAAAATGTAATTCTTGAAAAAGTTACCGCAAACAGCAATTATCTTTCCAACCTTAACAGCCAAAGTGCAAGCTACAGCTCAAAGATTGCGGCATATGAAGCGGAAATAGCAGAGTTTGAAAATCAAATCGAAGCTCTTATTAAGGCTAATGCATCTTCGGGTACAGGAACTCTTTCAAATTCATCAGGACTTATTTCTCCCCTTCAGTATTCCGGAACATATGTAAGCTCAGGATTTTACAGAAGCTCGGGCTCCTACCACGGTGCTCTTGACCTTTGTGTATCCGGCGGAACATACGGAAAAAATGTTTCAGCAGCAGAATCGGGAACAGTTATAACTGCAGCTTATCACTGGAGTTACGGAAACTATGTCGTTATTGACCATGGCAACGGTCTCTCAACGCTCTACGCACATTTAAGCTCTATTTCAGTCAGCTCAGGTTCATCCGTTTCAAAGGGACAGACTATCGGTAAAGCCGGAAGCACAGGAAATTCTTCAGGTCCCCACGTTCATTTTGAAGTTCGAGTAAACGGTTCAAGAGTAAATCCTGCTAACTATATCAGCGTGTAGGAGCCAAAATATGCACAAAAAAATCTCTGTCGGACTTACCGTAACAATTGCAATTGTCGTTCTTGTTATAACGGCTTGTATTACAACAGTAATCACTATGAGTGCATTCAGCAACATCGTGTCAGATATTCCGGAAAGAGAAGCCATGTATGACAGTCTTTCACAAATCGACGCTATCGTAAGAAGTAATTATTACGGAGAAACTGATGAAAATGCTGTTAACAATTCAGTTGCGAAGGGCTACATTGCTTCCCTTGAAGGTGTCAATACCCTTCTGTCATCAGAAGAATATGCTTTATATCTACAAGAGAAATCAGGTATTGGCGATGACGGAACTGAAATAAAGACTGTTACGTATCAAAAATTTGGTTCAGCGGGATATGTAAAGATTTCTGCATTTAACGATAACACTCCCTCTGAATTTGAACACGCATACGAAGTTCTGACAAATAATTCCGCAACAGCACTTATCATTGATGTCAGGAATACAGACAGCAACAATATTGAAGCTGCCGCAGAAATAATTGATATGATAGTTCCTATAGCGTCTGACGGTACAGGTGCAATCGCAACGGCTGAAGACAAAAACGGCGATGCTGTTAAAGTTTTTTCTTCAGATTCGGACAGTATTAATCTTCCTGTTGCAGTAATCATTAATGAAAACACTTCGGGAGCCGGAGAACTTCTTGCTATTGACATCAGAGACTTCGGAAAAGGAACAGTTGTTGGAAAAACATCCAAAGGTAACGGAACTTATCAAAAAGTTTTTGAATTGTCGGATGGTTCTGCATTGCTTCTTACTGTTGCTCAGATTACGCCATATATAAGTGAAAGCTATAACGGAGTCGGTGTCATTCCCGATTACACAAGCGAGCTTACAACCGAAACCAATGATTTAAACAATGATACTCAATTTTTACAGGCATATGCACTGGTAATGTCATAATTTAATATTTTCCGCAGTTTATGCTAAAACTGCGGATTTTTTTTTTGCACTATTTCAGTTGAAAATACACAATCAATATGATAATATGTAACTATCTGATTGGCTGACGGGAGTGTGTAATCGAATGGCTGATAAGTCAAAAACAAACGCAATGCGCAAGCTTGACAGTTTAAAAATCAAATATAAAGAGCATTATTATGCCGACACCGGAGCTGTCAGCGGAACTGAAGTTGCAAAGGTTCTGAATGAGGCACCGGAGAAGGTGTTTAAAACTCTGGTTACAACAGGAAAATCCGGAACTCATTATGTGTTTCTGGTTCCTGTTGCGGAAGAACTTGATTTAAAAAAGGCAGCGTCTGCAGCCGGTGAAAAAAATATTGAAATGCTGCCGATGAAAGAGCTTCTGCCTCTCACCGGATATGTTCACGGTGGATGCTCCCCTATCGGAATGAAAAAAGTTTTCAAAACATTTATCCATTTTACCGCAGATAACTATGAAACCATTTTCTGCAGCGGCGGTAAAATCGGATTTCAAATTGAACTTCCATTATCTGAACTGAAAAAAGCTGTATCTGTCAGCTCTGCTGACATTATAAAAGCTTAAACGGTTCATTTATCAGAAACACCAAAATTTATAAATTAATTGATGTTTCGAAGTTACAAAAAATAAAGACAGGAGAACAAAACAATGGCAAAAAAGAATAACAAAAGCTTTGACTGTCCGGAAAGAGCAAAATTACAGATTTTTTCTGATATGCTGTTTGACAGATGCTATACCCGTCTCGGAGAGCTTAATTGTACAGCATACATTTCAGCAGAGCCATTAAGCTTTGCAGACAGATTCAGCGGCAAAAAAATGCAGCTTGAGGTAGGCACAAAATGGGCTGAAAACACATTTGACTGTGCATGGTATCACATTACAGGAAAAATATCCGATAGTGCTGATACAATAATAATCAATTGCGGCGGCGAAGGTCTCATTTATGACAGAAACGGTAATGAAATTCAGGCAATTACCTGCAAAGCATCTGATTACGATGCTTCATTGGGCGGCCCGGTTAAGAGAATCATACCTATTTATGACTGTCTCGCTGATGGTGACAGTGTTGACTTTTGGGTAGACTGTGCAGCTAATGACCTTTTTGGTAATCTTAAAAACGACGGCAGAATGGTTGAACTTAGCATAGCAAAGCACAACAAAAACATCCGTGACCTTGCATATGATGTTCATGTGCTTCTTACAATAGTTGATTTCGGTGACGATGAAGAGTTTAAATCAACTGTAAAAAAATCTCTTCTTGATATTGTGTCAGAAGTTATCACAGAAGACGAAGCTGCTGAAAAAAGAGAAGCTATTGCTCCCCTTCTTAACGAAAAATCAAATGTTGACTTTACATATTATGCAGTAGGTCATGCACATCTTGACCTTGCATGGCTTTGGCCTATCCGTGAAAGTTACAGAAAAGGCGGAAGAACCTTTGCAACACAGATAAAAAACATAGAACGCTACCCCGATTATGTTTTTGGAGCATCACAGGCACAGCTTTATTCTTGGGTAAAGGACAGATATCCCAAACTTTACACAAAGGTGAAGGAGCTTGCAAAAGAAGGCAGATGGGATGTACAAGGTGCAACATGGGTAGAGCCCGATTCTAACCTTATTGGCGGTGAAAGCCTTGTAAGACAGTTTTTCTACGGCAAAAAATTCTACCGTGATGAATTTGATATGGATATGAAGGTATTTTGGGTACCTGACAGTTTCGGTTATTCCGCTTGTATTCCTCAGGTTATGAAGCTTGCTGATGTCCCGTATTTCCTTACACAGAAAATGAGCTGGAGCATCTACAACGACTTCCCTTATCATTCATTCTACTGGAAAGGTCTTGACGGCTCAACTGTTCTTGCACATATGCTGCCCGAAAATACATACAATTCTCCATGCCGTGGAGACCTTATTAAAAAGGGGGAAAAGAGATATATCGAACGCCCCATTTCTAACAAGTCTATGATGCTTTTCGGCATTGGTGACGGTGGTGCAGGTCCCGGTTATGAGCATATTGAGCGTGCTCAAAGATACAAAGACCTTCGTGATATGCCAAAGGTTAAAATGTGCCGCACAATGGATTTCTGGAAGGACTTTGACGACGGTGTAACGCCTTACCCCACTTATCAGGGTGAGCTTTATCTTGAGAGACATCAGGGTACATATACAACCAGAAGTGCAAACAAGCGTTATAACAGAAAATGTGAATATGCACTCAGAAACTATGAAGCCGTAGCTCTTAAAGCTAAAGAAAAAGGCATTGATCTGCCTCTTTCAAAAGCTGATATTGACGAAATGTGGAAAGAAGTACTACTCTATCAATTTCATGATATTCTTCCCGGCTCATCAATCAACAGAGTTTATGATGAATGTGTACCCAGATACGAGGCAATGTACAACAATCTTGTAAACAGCACAGAATGTTTACTGTCACAGATGAGCAGCGGAAAAACTGTTGTGAATCTAAATGCATTTGAGTACGAAACAAAAGTTAAATCCGATGATAACTGGTACGCTGTTACCATTCCCGCAATGAGCAGCGTTCAGCTTACTCAAGACAAGAAAATCACTGAGTTTAAAGGCGAATGCACATACAACACTCTTGAAAACGACAAGGTAAAGGTTACTTTCAAGGATGGTTGCGTCATTTCTTTGTTCGATAAGACTCTTGAAAGAGAATTTATCACAGAAGGCGGCAAAGCAGGTCAAATTTCAATGTATGACGATTACGGTGATTGCTGGGACATGACTAACTGCCGTGCTGAGTATGTTCAGACAAAAAAAGATGCTGAATGTATAGCTTTTGAAACTGATGATGACGGTGCAAAGGTTTATTGCGAATGCACTTTCAAAATCAAGAATACCGAAATCAAACAGACCTATTACCTTCTTGACGGTGATGCTACTCTTTACTGTGACATGGATGTTAATATGCAGGATACAAAGTCAATGCTTCGCATGGCTATGCCTGTAAATATAAACACAGATGAAGCGAACTTCAATATCCAGTTCGGTCATCTTGCAAGAAAAACAACCGAAAACAATTCAGTTGAGCTTGCACAGTTCGAGGTTTCAGGTCAGAAATTCGTTGATATGTCCGAAGAAAATATGGGTATCTCATTTATTAACGACTGCAAATACGGTTATCGCTGTAAACATGGAATTATTGACCTTAACCTTATCCGTTCACCTGAAGGCGGTCCCGGCAAGGTAGTGGATCAAGGACATCATGAAATACACTGGGCTTTGATGCCTCACAGCGGTAAGCTTGGCACCGAGACATATAAGAAAGCGTACTTTGTTAACAATCCGCTTATTATTACAAACGGTACCGGTAAAGATTGCGGAGCATCAAGCTACAACACAACAAATGAGACCATCGTTCTTGAAACTATCAAGACACCTGAAGATGGCAACGGCTTAATTGCAAGATTCTACAACTGCTCTGCTGATGAACAGACGGCTCAAATCACAATGGAAGGCTATAAGATTGCCGAAACCGTAAATATTATGGAGGAAACAATCAATAATATAGCGGATAATAAGCTCACACTTCACGGTTTTGAGCTTGTTAACATCAGATTTGTAAAAGCATAAGAAAAAATTAACGGGAACAGTGCACCGACTGTTCCCATTTTTTTTGTGAAACATTTATCATGACAAGTCAAAATCGTGTCATCAATAAATTATTAATTTGTAAGCCCGTATTCTTCCCGTCCGGCAATTGCAAGTTTACGCCAAAATTCATACAGAGGACCACTATAATCAGAACGATAATATTTATCATCAATTACCATTCCGGAGCTTATGTCTGCGACAGTAACAACCGTATCATCATTTAGCTGAACTTTGAACATTATGTTCACGCCTCCGTTTAAATTATGGTGATAATCGGATCCAAAACCTGTTATTTTTATATTATGAACAAGCTCGTAAAATTCTTCAATTTTATCCTCCGGCAACTCCAGCCACACTGCTTCTTCATTCTCATAATAATATATATGATAGTCAACAGATTTAACGTTTTCGGGAGTGATATCATCAAATGGTGAACGCTCAATCAAATTCACTCCGAGAACAACGCTTACGATTGCAACAGCTAAAACTACAACCAAAATAAAATTTCTCTTCTTTGACATTTTATCACTCCCAAACCTATTTATTAAAATTTCAATTCCCCTAAAAGCTCATTTGTGGTCATACTGTAAGACATGATTCCGATACCATTTACCGCAAAAATGCTATCATCTATAAATACTCCTCTTAAGCTGCCTGTATTTTCCATTCCTGTACTCCAAGAGAATGTATTATAAGTTCCTTGAACAGTAATACCGTTTTCTGCAATATCGAACATAACAACAGTGAAATCTCTGACATAGCTGTTTGTAAGATGATGATAGCTCGTAAGGCAAAGAGCAAATGTATCATCATCAACAGCCATAAAAGATTTATGATTAGAGTCAAAATAAGCGTCTGCAACGGTGTAATTATCAATTTCTTTGGGATTGTAAGGGTCAGACACATCAAACAGCGAAACCTTTGCAGAGCCATCTGTACCGTTTACTGTGCCACCCTCTCCGACACCGATAACCAGATTTTCGCCTATAGGATGGAGATAGGAAGAAAATCCCGGAATTTTAAGTTCACCCTTTATTTCAGGTGCAGTCGGTGCTGATAAATCAATGATAAATAACGGATCTGTCTGATAAAATGTTACAAGATAAAGTGTATCCCCCATAAATCTTGCAGACTTCATTTGCTCGCTTACCGCAATATCCTCAAGATACCCGACGATATGCATATCATTATTTAAAACATAAACAAATGTTGCAATGTCTTCATTATATTTTGAGCCATTAGTTACGATTCGGAAATAATTTCCGTATTTATCCATTGAGAACTGATTTAACCACTGACCTCCAACAACGGCTTGAGTATTATAAATAACTCCTTCTTCTTTTATATCAAGCTTATAGATTCGTGTTACAACATTAAATTCTTCTCCGTTGTCATCTGCGACAACGCATTTTTCATCAACAGTCCAATACGAAGATTCACACGAAGCAATAAACAGTTCATCAGCCGTACAATAAATTTCATAACCGCAACCAAGATAAGCATTAAGCTTAGGCTCATCATTCAAATCGTCAAGCTTTATAAGTGCTGTCACAATATAAGCTGTAGGATTTTCTTCACTAAAAATTGTTACTCTGTCAGATGAGATTCTTGATGTTTCACCATCATTGACGGAATATGTGGGAATGCCTATTCCCTTAACAGCTTCACAGCCTTCTTCAAAATCAGTACAATCCACAGAATAATAAGGAATTTCGTAATTTGAAACAACAATAAGCTTTCCGTCAGTAATTCTTGATGAAACATAAGAGCCATCAAAGACATAGGTATATTCTAATTCCGGTTTTTCTTTGTCTGATATATCATACACTGTTATAATTGTGTCATAAAACACTTGATAATAGAGACAATCACTATATTCCCCGATTGAGGCTTTTGAGCTTTCCGAAAATTCACGTTCCTCATTACCAATCAGAATAATTTTATCATCATAAAGATACATTTCAGAGGCGTAAGTGCCTATATATTCTATTCGTGAAACGATATTCATGGAATCAGGCTCATAGCAATCTGTAATTATCACTTCATTATCATGCAGATAATAAATATATCTTCCGTCGTTTTTAATAATATCAGCTTCATCAACACCACTTACTTGTGTATTTGTTGTGCTGTAGTTTTCTGTCGATTCATCAGTTCCTGTCGTTCCTAAAGAAGATGAAGATGATGTGACGGAATGTGTTACTGCTGACTCTTCATTTTGTACTATTATTGAGGAACCATTTTGTGCTGTATCTTGTACGTTATCATAAAAAAAATCTTGAATTCCTTCCAATAAAGAATCGCTGTCGCTCCTTTCTGAATTATAGTAATTATAGATATTTTTATAATAATCAAGAATGACAGCTTCAATTTCACTGTAATCTGATTGTGCTAACTCGTTTTCGATTATTTCGTCCTGTTTTTCTTCCTCGATGGGGGTATCCAATGTGCCTATAACGGCAGTGAGTCCGATTACCAACATCACTACAGCAGCTGCAGAAGCAAAAATCTTTACAACTTTTGCACCTGTGACTGTTTTTGGACGTTTAGGTGATAAAATTTTACCTTTTTCGTTAATCAAACTTTCAATTTTTTCCGCAGACAGTGATTCGGGAAGAGTTATCTCTTCACTATTAAGCTTTTTACTTAATTCCTTTTTTAAATTCTTGTTTTTCATTGCTGTTTCCTCCCTCTCTACTGTAAAATATCCCGCAGTTTTTTTAGGGAGCGTGAAAGCTTTGAGCGCACTGTACCTGCTGTCATATCGAGCATATTTGCAATCTCACCGCTTTTATAGCGTCCTATAACACTCAGAAGCACAATCTGTTTTTCATCGGGTTCAAGCATTGCCAAAGCATCGTTCAGCTCTGCGGAAAGACCTGCGTTACATGGAACTGAATAAGAAATTGTTTCAGTGATTTCAGAAACGGAAACCGAGCATAACTTGTCTGCGGGATCATTTAGCTTGCTCTTACACACGTTTGATAAAATCTTAAACATCCAAGATTTGAAAGCTGAAGGCTTTTTGAGCTGAGCAATGTTTTTAAAAGACAATAAAACAGCCTCCTGCACACAATCCTGAGCATCCGCACTGTTACCGGTATACCACAGTGCGAACTTGTATAGATCTGTTGCATAGAAGCTGTAAACTGCCGCAAAAGCTTTACTGCTGCCTGTCTGAGCTTCTCTGACGAGTTTTTCGAGATCATTCTTCATAAGTGTCCTCGCCCCCCTTCGTCTATAAGAGTCTGAAACATGGCAAAGTGTTGCAAAATATTAAATTAAATAAATTTTTAAATAAACAACAGTGATGCTGCAATAATAAACTGAGCGATATAATATGTCACGTGGTTTGTTATGATATCAATAGGTCTGTCCTTACCTTTTCCGAAGTATGTACCTGAAAGAATAAGGTCAGAAATGAGGAAAAATACGCCACCAATAAACATAAAGTTTAAAGTCATATTATCGAAGCCGTACATAAGCACAAGTGAGCCTGAAAGCAAGGTCATAAAGATAAGAATAAATCCGTAAACACCAGTTATAGCCTTAAACTTGCCATAATGCAAATTTTGAACCTTTTCCATAAAAATGACAGCAAGTGCACTTATAAGTGCAAGAACTAAAGGAATAAGAATGTATGCAATTTTAGAAAAATCAGCAAAATAAATGAGAAGACCGCTAATATAAAGAATATGCCCAATCATAAATGTACCAAAACCGGAAAATGTAAAAATATCATTATCCTTGGGATATATCCACTTAAGGTCAAGCCAAATATCTCCCATCAGACCGAAGACAAGTCCTGCAATTACGAACAATGCAAACGGAAAAACATCACTCTTAACACCGTCAGCTGCCGCGGAAGCTGCACAGCATACAAACAAGGAACTCGTGAACGCTTTAAGCATAAGAGCTTTAACTCCGCCCTCTTTAACACGAAGATAATTAAAAATTACGCAGGAAATCACGCCTACAATGAGTAAAACACAAAATAATACAGAAAGTTTCATAAAAATTCTCCTTGTATGCTGTTTTTCAATATTATAACAAATTTATCAAATATTTGCAATAATGTTTTTTGTTTTATTAAAATATTATGTCATTACACTTGACAAATTCCTCATATTTTAAGATAATATAGTCGGAGGAATTTTAAATGAAAAAATTAAGTGTGTTAATTATTATTTCACTTCTATTGACTCTTTTTTCCGCCTGTTCTGATGAAAACACCAAAGCTGACGGCAGCGTGAATTTCGGAGAATATTCACCTGAAGTTGAAAGTACAACGATTTATTATAATAACAATGAGCTTATATCATCTGATATATCTTGGCTTGATGCATATGCACTTTCTTACAGCTATTATGATAAGGACAGCGGCGAGTCAATTATAACTGAAGGCAAATGCGGAAATTACTATCAATCTCATGATTCAGCAACAAACACTATTACATTCTATTCCCAGCAGGAAAGCTACGTGCTTCAATATTTGCTCAACAGTGACACAAAAACAGGAACTGCAACCATTATAACTGAAGGAACTATTGATGATCTGTATTCCGGATTCAGTATGATTTCCACTTGTGATCCATACTTCCCTGCTTATTCAAATGTTACAAAGGTTGGGCAGGATTTTGTGGCTGAGCGTTCAGCTACAAGATATAAGCAAGTACAGACAGAAAACGGCGTTATCACAAAGATTGCTTACGTATGGATTGATGACGAATACGGATTTGCATCAAGATGTGAACAGTATAATGCTGAAACAGAAGAACTTGAAATGCGTTGGGAGCTTCTTGATTTTACAGTTAATGTTACTGAAAAAGCAGTCAAAATAAACATTGATGCTTATGATATAGCTACCGAAGAAAATTAAAATTTCATAAATTTTAACTGTCCGAAGAATCTTCGGGCAGTTTTTATATTCATAAAAGACCTGTAAAAAATGACATAAACAATAATTTATCGTATAATTTTGATTGTGCCACATAAAAGTTTTGGTCGA
>CAYVTA010000017.1:0-25267 GCA_964454355.1 uncultured Eubacteriales bacterium
GTAACAATATTATTATTTACACTTTAGAAAGTTTATGTTATAATAACCTCGAAACACCAACCAAATCAAAGATTTGGGGTGTTTCAGAGAACATTGAAACAAAAACAATAAAATGACTTCGTCATTTTTTCGGCTTTGCCGTTCTAAGGCTTCCGCCTTATGTTTATGTTATAATAACCTCGAAACACCAACCAAATCAAAGATTTGGGGTGTTTCAGAGAACATTGAAACAAAAACAATAAAATGACTTCGTCATTTTTTCGGCTTTGCCGTTCTAAGGCTTCCGCCTTATGTTTATGTTATAATAATTTGGAAACACTTATAAAATCAAAAATTTCTGGTATTTCTGAAAACATTGAATCTTTCCCGCACCGACGGCATAATACACCTTGCGGTGATGGTGTGATACCTATGATTTTGTATTCAAGGAGAATAACCTATGTCTGTAAAGGATAAATTATCAAAAGCTGCAATCAGAAAATTGCTTGACTTTTCAATAAAATATGTTTCCAAGGACCCGGATAAAAACATATCCAAGCTTGCAGGAAACATTATAAACCTTTTCGGCGGAGTTTTTCCGAGTAAATCCCTCGATAAAATTAAAGATGGTGCATCTGACCCCGAAAACGTTTACACAATTCTTGCAAAGAACATTATCCGTGACGTTGATCCGCATATAATAAAAACTCTTGCAATGAGTCTGGGGTACGAAGCAGGTATTAAGGGCACAAAGGAAGTGCGTGAAAACAGGGAAAATTTCGGCTGCAATGTGCCTTTCCTTCTTCTTATGGACCCCACAAGTGCCTGCAACCTTAATTGCAAAGGCTGTTGGGCTGCTGAATACGGTCATGAGCAGAATCTTTCATATGAAGACATGAACAGTGTCATTTCTCAAGGCAAGGCAATGGGTACAAAGGTATATATGTACACCGGCGGCGAGCCTCTTATCAGAAAGAAAGATATTATAAAGCTTTGCGAAGCTCATCCCGACTGCACATTCCTTGCTTATACAAATGCGACACTTGTTGACCAGGCATTTTGTGACGAAATGAAGAGAGTCGGCAATATATCCCTTGCATTGAGCATTGAAGGCAACCAAGAAAGCAACGACTGGCGAAGAGGCGAAGGTGCATACGAATCAACTCTTAAAGCAATGGATTTGCTTAAAAAGAATAAATGTATATTCGGTATTTCCGTCTGCTACACAAGAAACAACCTTGATTTTGTAACAAGCGATGAGTTTCTCGATCTTATGGTTGAAAAAGGTGTAAAATTCAGCTTTTATTTCAACTATATGCCTGTCGGTCACGATGCAAACAAAAATCTTATCCCCTCTCCTGCCCAGAGAAAATATATGTACTATTGGCTTCGTCGAGTAAGAAACAGCAAAAAAGGCAAGCCTATGTTCATTTTTGACTTCCAGGACGACGGTGAATTTGTAGGCGGATGCATTGCCGGAGGCAGAAACTATTTCCACATTAACTCCAGAGGCGATATGGAGCCTTGTGTATTCATTCATTACTCCGATTCAAACATTCACACACATACTCTTCTTGAAGGCCTTAAAAACCCGCTCTTTACAGAGTACAGAAAGGGGCAGCCTTTCAATGACAATCACCTTATGCCCTGTCCCATGCTTGAAAATCCTGACAAGCTCAGAGAAATAATTAAAAAGACAGGAGCAAAATCAACTGACCTTATTATTGAAGAGGATGTTGACACGCTTTGCGGTAAATGTGATGAATTCGCATACGAGTGGAAACCCGTTGCTGAAGAAATATGGAACAATACAACTCACCCAAAAACTCGAACACAATATTACCGTGACGGCGGAAAGCCCAAAATACAATAACAATATGCAACAAATAATCCCGAAGACGAATCTTCGGGATTGTTTTTTACTGTACAAAAAATTCTAAAAATG
Organism: uncultured Eubacteriales bacterium; assembly: GCA_964454355.1. Classification (GTDB taxonomy): domain Bacteria; phylum Bacillota; class Clostridia; order Oscillospirales; family Acutalibacteraceae; genus UBA1081. The sequence continues at coordinate 1,925 of CAYVTA010000017.1, forward strand.
CTTTGTACGCCATATAAACATCAAGCTTTGAAACAACTTCAAAGGGAGCGTGCATTGAGAGAACGGGAACACCGATATCAATAACATCAATATCAAGGTTAGCAACATATTTAGCAACAGTACCGCCGCCGCCTTCATCAACTTTACCAAGCTCGCCGGTCTGCCATACGATACCTGCATTATCAAGCATAGCTCTTACCTTCGCCATAAATTCTGCGGAAGCATCAGACGTGCCGGCTTTGCCTCTTGAGCCGGTATACTTCATGACTGCAACGCCTTTGTTTATGAATGCGGAATTTTTCTTATCCATAACCTCGGGGAAAGTAGGATCAAACGCCGCTGTAACATCGGCTGAAAGACACTCAGACTTTCTGATTACTTCATAACCGTCATAACCTTCCATAGCTGCAAGGTAATTAATAAAATACTTCATATAAGAAGAATTAAGTCCTGTGTTGCCGTCACTGCCGACTTCTTCTTTATCGGTAAGAACTGACATAATTGTATATTCGGGTTCGCCTGCATCCAAAGCCGCCATAACTGCCGGATAAGCACAAACCCTGTCATCATGACCGTAAGAACCTATCATGCTCCTGTCAAAGCCGATATCACAAGCCTTGAATGCGGGAACTGCCTCAAGCTCGGCACTGAGAAAATCAGCTTCCGTAAAGCCGTACTTTTCATAAAGAATATTGAGGATATTCAGCTTTACCGCCTCTGAGCTGTCATCATCCTTAAAAGGTCTGCTGCCTACAAGAATATTCAGCTCTTCACCTCTGATACCGTCGCTGAGTGTTCTTTTTCCCTGCTGTGCCCCCAAATGAGGAAGAACATCAGTTATAACGAACTTGGGATCTTCATCATCCTCACCGATGCTGACCTTTATACCTGTTCCGTCACTGAGAACTACTGTTCCGTGAAGAGCAAGAGGAATTGTAGGCCATTGGTACTTTTTGATTCCGCCGTAATAGTGAGTTTTAAAAAGAGCCATAGAGGTATCCTCATAAAGAGGATTAGGCTTCAAATCAATACGGGGAGAATCGATATGAGCAGCGGCTATTTTAACACCGTTGATAATGCTCTTTTTACCGATAACGCAAAGAATAACAGACTTACCTCTGTTGTTGTAGTAAATTTTTTCACCGGCTGAATACTTTTCACCCGGAATAAAAGGTGTATAACCGTTAGCTTCCGCAAGAGCAATAATTGTATCTACCGCTTCACGCTCTGTCTTTGATTTGTCAAGAAAGTCCTTATAGCCTTCACAGAAACCATCTGCAATTTCCACCTCGTTGTCCTCAAGAACGGTGGATGCGTGCTTCGGATTGTAGAAAAGCTTTTCTTTCAGACTGTCGATCTGAGTTTTGTCCATATTTTATCCTCCTAAGATTCATAAATTTTATAATAATTATCCATTGCAGACATTACCTTATTAATATAATGATTTGTGTCGGCAATTGGGGTTGTTTTTAGATGCTCTCCGTCATCGGAATATCTGGAATCACACAGCCAGTTTGAAACATTGCCCATCCCTGCGTTATACGCAGCAACAACTGTTTCAGTAACACCGTACTCTTTTTGAAGTATAGATAAAAATACGGCACTGTATTTTATTGATATTTCCGGAGTGAACAAATCGCTGAAAGTATAATTCTCATTTGTTTTTGTCAGTAGCCAATCAAAAGTATCTTCTGTTATCTGAGTAAGACCTCTCGCACCTGCGGAGGAAACTGAATCGGGATCAAACCCGCTTTCAGTTCGAATTACAGAATAAAGCAAATATTCATCTATTTCATATTCTGCGGCGTACTTTTCAACATATTCGGAGTATTTTTTCGGATATAAAAACTCCATTACCGTATCATAACCCACTTTTACGGTTAAAAAGACGACAACAAATACCAAAATAAAAATTATAAAAGAAGTAAAAGGTTTTTTCTTCTTATTTGCCAATCATTCCACCGTCTCTTTCAAGTATTTTCTTCGGAACGGCTCAAGCTCTGCATTAACATCAAAAGGTTCGTAAGAATGAACCGTAAATTCTGATTTATCAGTATAAAAACAGTCTTCATGCTGAACAGCCATACGTTCAAGAGCTTGTTCTTCGGAAATCAAGTCTCGTGACATAACTCTTTCAAGTCGGATGTTTTTAGGAGCAATCACACTTATTACCGTGTCGCAAAGCTCATCTGCACCGCACTCAAAAAGCAACGGTGCATCGATAACAGCCGCCGCTGCACCTTCGTCAAGAGCATCGATGCATCTCTCCATTGAAATCCTGATAATTTCAGGATGTGTAAGCGAATTAAGCTTTTCCTGATTTTCTTTATTCTTGAATGCTCTGCTTGCAAGAAGTTTTCTGTTTAACTCACCGTTCTCATCAATTATATCGTTACCGAAATTATCCGCTAAAATTGCAAGGAAAGGTGAACCCTTCATTGTAATTTCCCTTGCAATAATATCAGTGTCAGCAATATAACAGTTCATTCTGCGTAAAATATCGGCAACATAGCCTTTACCCGAGCCCGTAGGCCCAGTAAGTCCTACGATAGGACGGCTGAATACATTAACAAATCTGAATGCCGCCGCACGGTAAAGTCTGTTGCACACTGCAAGACCTACACCTTTTTTTGCAGGACTTCTGACAAGCACTTTTTTTGCGCCCTTTTCGTCAAGCTCCCTAAGTGCAAAAAACAATCTCTGTGCCTGAGAAAGCGGATCCTTTTCCGTGCCGAATGTGACAGTAATTCTATCTTCAAAAAATTCCTCTTCACCTTCAAAACACAAAATACTGTCGGCTTCAGATGCTTGTGCATATGCTCTGAATTCTTCAAAATTTCCTCTTACCACCGTAAGCTCAGCAAGAGGTGAATAATGCTTATATTTCATGCCCGGTGAGGGAGCTGTCTCATCTTTCTTCATAGGATTAAGCACTGCGTCTGCAACCTGAACTTCTCCAAGAACAGCCTGCAACTGCTCCAAAGTGATTCCTCCGGGTCGAAGAAGAACAGGGACATCGGTAGCAAGAGTTATTACTGTTGATTCAACTCCTACTTCACAGTCACCGCCGTTACATATTGCTTCAACTCTGCCAATCATGTCAGCTTCAACGTGCTCATAAGCCGTGGGGCTGGGGAAACCGGAAATATTCGCTGACGGAGCTGCAAGAGGACACGATAACTCAATGATTTTGTTTGCTATAGGATGTGACGGCAGTCTTACTGCAATAGTGTCAAGTCCTCCGCTTGTTGCAAGAGGAACCTCATCCCTTTTAGGTAAAATCATTGTAAGCGGACCGGGCCAAAATTTCTCCGCAAGCATTTTTGCACTGTCCGGCACTTCCCTTGCAAGAGTATATATCTGATCAAAAGAAGATATGTGAACGATCAGAGGATTGTCATTGGGTCTGCCCTTTGCTTCAAAAATGTTATTCACCGCTTCTTCGTTAAAAGCGTCTGCCGCAAGACCGTACACCGTTTCGGTAGGTATTGCAACAACACCACCGCTTTTTAAAACTTCTGCAGCAGTCTTGACATCTGCAATATCTTTTTGCACGTCAAGGGTTTTCAGTTTTAATGTATTTTTCAATAAAATCACCAAGTCAGTTTAACCGTTATTTTTAAGCTTTTCTGCGGTATCCGCTGTAATAAGTGAATCGATTACTTCATCAAGATCACCGTTGAGTATAGCATCAAGCTTATAGAGTGTAAGACCGATTCTATGGTCAGTAACTCTGCCTTGAGGGTAATTGTAAGTGCGTATTCTTTCGCTTCTGTCTCCTGTACCTACCTGCGAACGTCTTTCACCGTCAATAGCTTCCTGCTGTTTGCGGCACTCTTCATCATAAAGTCTTGAACGAAGTAGCTCAACAGCTCTGTCCTTGTTCTGATACTGGCTTCTTTCAACCTGACATTCAACAACTGTACCTGTGGGAATGTGTATAACACGAACTGCTGAAGATGTTTTGTTGACCTTTTGTCCTCCTGCACCGCTGGCTCGGAAAGCCTCAAAAACAAGGTCAGCCTCGTTAAGCTCAAATTCAACAGCCTGTGCTTCAGGCAAAACTGCAACAGTAACAGTTGAAGTATGAATTCTGCCGCCGGATTCTGTTTCGGGAACACGCTGAACTCGGTGAACTCCGCTTTCGAACTTAAAGCGTGAATATGCACCTTCGCCGTTTATCATGAAGCTGATCTCCTTGATACCGCCAAGCTCCGTTTCATTAAGATTCATAATTTCAATCTTAAAACCCTTTGTCTCTGCATACATTGAGTACATTCTGTAAAGGTCATAAGCAAACAGAGCACTTTCCTCTCCTCCGGCTCCGCCTCGTATCTCAACAATAACATTTCTGTCATCATTCGGGTCTTTTGGCAAAAGAAGGATTTTCAACTGTTCATAAAAAGCTTCCATATCAATTTTGGACTGTTCAAATTCCTCTTGTACCATTTCACGGAAATCTTTATCCATTCCTCCTGCGTCAAGCATCTCTCTTGCTTCAGCGTGAGTTTTTTCAGCATTTTTATACTCCCTATACTTTTCAACGATAGGTGTAAGCTGTTTCAGCTCCTTCATAAGTGCTGTATATTGATTCATGTCAGAAGCAACATCACTGCTGCAAAGCAATGCATTGACTTCTTCAAAGCGTTTTTCAACGGTTATGAGTTTATTAAGCATATTATTCTCCGTTTTTTGGATTTATATATAATAGTATAATCATAATTGAAGAAAAGTCAATCACATGAAAGTCAAAATTGAGTAAATATAAGAAAATTTATTAAAAATCAAAGAAATTCAAAGGAAACAAGAGCTATTTTAAAATCAAAACATATTTTTGACCATTTTTGACCTTTGACAAATCAGAAAAACAGATTATAATATTAATTGTAAGGTCAAAGAAAGTCAAAGTCAAAAAAAGGGGGATGAACAGTGATGAATCTCAGCAATGAAATAGCTCGTATACTTTCAGAAATGCTCGAAGAAACGGGCAGAGCAGAAATCAAACGTAATGAATTTGCTCAGCAATTAGGCTGTGTTCCAAGCCAGATAAATTATGTAATATCCTCACGCTTCACACCGGAGAGAGGCTACACCGTTGAAAGCCAAAGAGGCGGCGGAGGTTATATAAAAATAACCCGTATAAATTATAATACTAAAGAACAAATTCTTATGCATATAATTAATTCCGTAGGCGACACCATTGGCGAACAATCGGCAAAAGCGATTATATTAAATCTTAATCATACTGATATGCTTGATGCTGAAAAATCGAAGGTGATGCTCTCTGCACTGAATGAAAACTGCTACAAATCCGTTCCTGCCGAGTACAGAGGTAAGATCAGAGCTGCAATACTCAAGCAGATGTTACTTGCGAGCAGATAAAAAGTAAAGGTATGACAAATTATTGTTTAAATTCTAAAATAATTTCAATATTATAAAGGGAGAGATTAAAAATGTTATGTCAAAAATGCGGCAAAAATGAAGCCACAACACATCTAAAGCGAATTATTAACGGCGAAAAAACAGAAACTCATCTCTGTGCTCACTGTGCAGCGGCGATGGGATACGAAACAGTATTCTCAGGTTTTGGCCTTAATCTGGGCGATATATTCGGAGGCTTTTTCGGAGATGTTCCTGTTAGCAAGCTTAGCAACAGAGTCATCCGTTGTGAAAAATGCGGATGTTCCTTCGATGATATCGTAAAAAGCGGTATGATTGGATGCTCCGACTGCTACAAGATATTTTTTGATAAGCTCCAGCCCTCACTTAAGAGAATCCACGGCAACACCGTTCATCAAGGTAAATTTCCCCAGGGAGCAGGCGAGGATGTAAAAAAAGCTCACAGACTTACGGAGCTTAAAGAACAGCTTAACAAGGCAATTGATGAACAAAATTTTGAAAAAGCTGCTCAGCTTCGTGATGAAATCAGAGAAACGGAGGAAAAATAATGAACAAGTGGTATGAAAACAAAAGCAACACTGATGTTGTTTTAAGTACAAGAATCCGTTTTGCAAGGAATTTGGAAGATTATCCGTTCCCCTGCCGTCTTGATGCTGATGGCAAAGAGTATGTATGCAAGCTCATAAAAGATGCACTTTCCGATGTTTCAGGAATCAAGCTTGAGTATATCGAGATGTCTTCCCTAACCCAGAAACAGGCTGTAGCTCTTGCAGAGAGACACCTTATCAGTCCGGAATTTGCAACACCTCAGAAAGGCAGAGCACTTCTTCTTTCTGAAGATGAGGAAGTCAGTATAATGCTCTGCGAAGAAGATCATATAAGAATACAGGTCATCAAAAGCGGACTGGATTTAGAAGGAGCTTTCGAGCTTGCAAATAAAATTGATGATTTGCTTGATTCAAAGCTGAGATATGCATTTGATGAAAGAATAGGTTATCTTACACAGTGTCCCACAAATGTTGGTACAGGCATGAGAGCTTCGGTAATGCTTCATCTTCCTGCACTTTCAAAATGCAATCAGATGTCGAGACTTGCTACCACTGTTTCCAAGTTGGGTCTTACCGTAAGAGGAACTTACGGAGAAAGCACAGGTGCAAAAGGAGACATATTCCAGTTGAGCAATCAGTTATCTTTAGGTATTTCCGAAAACAGTGCTCTTGAAAATCTTAAAGCTATCACAATGCAAATTGCAACTCAGGAGCGAACAGCCGGAGAAGAATTTGTAAAAGATGTCAGCGTTTTGGACAGAATCAACCGTTCTTACGGCATACTCTCCACTGCAAGATTGCTGAACACTGATGAAATGCTTGATTTATTTTCATGGGTTCGACTTGGTGCGATGTATAAAATCATTGATACAGACATAACAAAGCTCAACGAGCTTACAGAGATTATGCAGGCGGCAACTCTTTCCTGTGCAAACGGAGAAAATCTTTCAGAAAATGAACGAGATGAAATAAGAGCAAAAACTGTAAGAGAAAAACTGTTTGGACAGTAATATAATCGAAATATGTAAATTATCAGCAAGAAAGGATTGACAGTCTATGTATAAATTCACAGGTTTTAATGAAAAGGCAAATGTAGCACTTAACAATGCTGTCAATGCCGCAGAAGATTTAGGTCACACATACATCGGCAGTGAGCATCTTCTTCTGGGGATTCTCAAGGACAACGGCAGCGTAGCTTCAAGTGTGCTGACCTCAAGAGGTATCACGCTGCAAAAAGTTGAAGATACCGTCAAAAGCACTGTCGGAATCGGTATGCCCACAGAACTTTCTCCAGAAGATTTCACTCCGAGAAGTAAAAATATAATTGAAACATCCATGCTTATTGCAAGAACCGCAGGACTTTCCCTTGTCGGTACGGAACATATCCTTCTTGCAATAGTCAGAGAAGCACAAAGCTATGCTACAAAAATTATAGCGAAGCTGGGCGTATCCGTTTCCGACATTATAAACGATATCGGAAGAGCTGTTGCCGGTGATTCTCCAAAAGGCTCAAATGCGGGAGGTTCTCATGCAAAATCCTCCTATGGAAAAACCGATACACTCGATAAATTCGGCAGAGATCTGACCGCCCTTGCAAAAGAGGGAAAAATCGACCCTGTTATCGGCAGACAAAATGAAATTGAACGTGTAACACAGATTCTTTCACGCCGCACAAAAAACAATCCTTGTCTCATCGGTGAGCCGGGTGTGGGCAAAACTGCTATTGCAGAAGGACTTGCCCTTAAAATTGCTCAGAATGAAGTTCCCGAAATGCTTAAAGACAAGCGAATCGTGTCGCTTGACCTTACAGGTATGGTTGCAGGCACAAAGTACAGAGGTGATTTTGAAGACAGAATCAAAAACTGCCTCGAGGAAGTCAGAAATTCGGGAAATGTAATTCTTTTCATTGATGAGATTCATACCCTTGTGGGAGCCGGTTCTGCAGAAGGTGCAACTGATGCGGCAAACATTCTCAAGCCTTCTCTTGCAAGAGGTGATCTGCAGGTTATCGGTGCAACTACAATTGAAGAATATCGCAAAAATATTGAAAAAGATGCCGCCCTTGAACGCCGTTTTCAGCCTGTAACAGTAGGTGAACCCACCGAAGGTGAAGCAGTTGAAATTCTCAAGGGGTTAAGGGATAAATATGAAGCTCATCACAAAGTAAAAATTACTGACGACGCAATTCACTCCGCAGTAAAGCTGTCCTCAAGATATATAGGTGACAGATTCCTGCCTGACAAAGCCATTGATCTTATTGACGAAGCGGCATCAAGAGTCAGACTCAAAGCATTTACACCACCCGAAGAAATAAAACAGCTTGAAGACAGAATAAAAGAACTCGGACAGGAAAAGGCATCAGCAGTTAATTCGCAGGAATTTGAAAGAGCAGCAAAGCTTCGTGACGACGAAAAAGAGCTTGCGAAAAAGCTTACCGAGGAAAAAGCGAAATGGGAAGAGAAAGCAAGTCATGCTTCCGGAGAAGTGGGAACAAATGAAATCGCTGAAATCGTCGCAAGCTGGACGGGGATTCCAGTAAGTCAGCTCACCATTGAAGAAAGTCAAAGGCTGCTGAATCTTGAAAACGAGCTACACAGCAGAATTGTGGGACAGCATGAAGCAGTCAGTGCCGTTGCGAAGGCTATACGCCGCAGTCGAGTCGGTTTAAAAGACCCGAAGCGTCCGATTGGCTCCTTTATTTTCTTAGGCCCCACGGGTGTAGGAAAAACGGAGTTGTGTAAGGCTCTTGCACAGGCAATGTTCGGTGATGAAAACGCCATAATCAGACTCGACATGTCAGAATATATGGAAAAACACAACGTCTCAAAGCTTCTCGGCTCTCCGCCCGGTTATGTGGGATATGAAGAAGGCGGTCAGTTAACAGAGAAGATACGAAGAAAGCCTTATTCCGTCGTACTGTTTGATGAAATCGAGAAGGCTCATCCGGATGTATTCAACATGATGCTTCAAATTCTAGATGACGGTATTTTGACTGATTCGCAGGGCAGAAAAGTCAGCTTCAAAAACGCTGTTATCATAATGACCTCCAATGTGGGTGCAAAGCTTATCACTGATAAACAGTCAGCTCTAGGCTTCTCACCTGAAGGCAAAGCAATGTCAATGGAGAAAATACGTGATGCGGTAATGGGTGAGCTCAAAAATACCTTCCGACCGGAGTTTCTTAACCGTATTGACGATATTATCGTTTTTTCAAGGCTTGACCGTGAGGATATTCACGAAATAGCAAGCAAAATGCTTAAAAACGTGAAGCACCGCCTGAGTGAAATGGATATTGATGTAAGTTTTTCTCCCGAAGCTGTTGCAAAAATCGCAGAAGTCGGTTTTGATGAAGTCTACGGAGCAAGACCGCTCAGACGAGCAATCAGAGCTAATGTTGAAGACAAACTTTCCGAGCTTTTGCTGGAAGGAAAAATCAAAGCAGGGGAAAAATATATCTGTAAGATTGAAAACGAAGAATTTATATTTACCCACGAATAACAAAAAAGCCATCGGCAACACCGATGGCTGATTTTTTATTACATTTTAGCTCCAGATTTCACTGTCATCACAGCAATAAATCTTACCGAAGATACTGAACATCTTGATGAGCACTCTGTAAAGCTTTGCCCAGAATGTATCCTGATGGCAGAGACAATCACAGGGATTCTTTTCAAGAGTGGGAATATCACAATCACATACACCGTTAATAACCGTTATATATCCTTCATCTGCAATATAACCGGATTTTGAAACTGTTACGGTATAGTAACCTTCGGGAATGATATGAGTGAAATAACCGTTAGCATCCGTTGTGATGGTGATGGTCTCGCCTGTCTCCTCATTTGTAAGGATAAGTGTAGCATTAGAGAGTGCATTGCCGTCTGAACCTTTAAGAGTTTTGCTTACAAGAGCTTCTCCGCCTGCGTAAATTGTTTTTTTGTATTCGCCGAAACAGTGTGAACAGATATAAAGCTCATAGCCGTTCTGTGTGCCGCTGGGCTGAACTGTCATAGAATACACATAATCATGACCTATTGCATCGGTGTAATCAGTCTTATATGAGCTGTCACAAGCGGAACATTCATGAAGTGTATAACCTCTTGCTGTACAGGTAGGAGCAACTACGGTTTCAATACTGTAATCGTGACCGAGAGCATCAACAAAATCAGTTTTATAGGAATAGTTACAAACTGAACAGGTATGCTTTGTGTAACCCTGTGCAGTACAAGTAGGAGCAACTACAACATCAACATAGTCATGACCGAGAGCAGGAACAACATTGGATTTTGTTGAATGTCCGCAGGTTGTACAGGTCTGTGATGTATAACCTTCAGATGTACAGGTGGGAGCAAATACGATAGTAGCGTAGCTATGACCTGTTGAGGGAAGAACTTCCTCGTAAGAATCACCGCAAAGTGAGCAGGTGTAAACAATTTTTCCGTCTTCTGTACAATTCTGAGGTGTTATTTCATATTTATACTCATGCTCAAGCTGAGGAATTACCTCTGTCGCATCGCAATCATGATGTTCGCCGTTTTCATCTGTATATCCTGAACAAACCTTAAGTCCCTCACCATCACAGGTAGCTTCTGTATCAACTACCCATGTATGACCGAGAGCAGGAATTGTCTTACTTGAAAGGTCTTCGTTACAGTTTTCGCAAGTTCCGGATATATAATAACCGTCTTCAGTACAAGTAGGTGCTACATATACTGCATTTTCGTATGAGTGACCTGTAGCGTTAATTATTTCTGTATATGTATGGCTTGCATCACGCTGACAAACATAAGTTTTATAGCCGTCTTCTTCACAGGTTGCATCCTTTGAATCTGTAAGTTCATACTTATGACCTGCTTCAACTGTAATTGTGTAAGAATATCCACAGAAACAAGAATAAATAACTTCAACTGTTTCGTCACAATTGGGAGTACCCTCTGTTGTGTAGCTGTGACCTTCTCCCAAATTGTACTGAGCAGTAACAGCTGTATCACCTGTGATATTGTCAAACGCAACATCCCAACCTGTAAACTTATAATGTCTCATTGTATCGGCATAGTAAACAGGTGCATCGGGAGCTACAGCAGAATTGCCGTATTCGATTTGCTCTGTAATACTTACATCCTTGCCGTTTGCATCCTTATAATTGAATGTTACATTGTACTTTTCAACACCCCACACAGCAGTTGCTGTTGCTGTTGTTGCTGCACCTGCAAATTCAACCTCATCACCGGGCTGATAAACAGTACCGTTAATTTCCCAACCCTCAAAGCCGTGACCTTCTTTTGTGGGCTCTTCTTCGGGAAGAGTTACTGTTGCAACGCCTGTTGTTTCGGTAAGATTGTAGTTATAGCCTACGCCACCGTCAACGGATGTAACATCAAATGTACCGCCGTTAAGGTCAAGGTTAAGAGTTAACTTCTTAAGATATGTTGCATAATAAGCTGTGCTGTTCGTTACACCGTCAATGGTATCACCAAGCATAACACCCTCTGTTGAAGTGGGGTCAGTTGTCCAGCCTGCGAACTCATATATACCGACATTTGTCATTTCGGGAACCTCAGCATTAAGAGCCGTGTTCGCACCATTATAAATTGTGAGAGTTTCGTTGATAACTTTAGTATTACCGCTTACATCACTAAGATAATTAAAATCAACGGAGATGTCTTTTTTGTAATGTGCATAGAGCGTATCGCCAAATGTAACCGTTACGCTGTCAAGTGAAGCCGTCGTAGGATCTGCATCAGGATCTGTTGTCCAACCTGCAAGCACATAGCCGTCTGACATTACAGCGTTAAAGTAGTTAAGTAAAGCAGAACCGACAGTTACTTCTGTCTTGGAGCCGAATCTGATATTGTATTCCTTTACTGTCTCGCTATCAATAAACATACCGCCGTTTGTTCCTGCATCGAACTTAATTGTAACCATAAGAGCGTTCATCTTAGTTCTCAGAGTGTTAAGAGCAGAATCTATTATGCCCTGAGCTGCACCGGGAGTACCGAGAACCTGAGCTGCATTACGAAGAGCCTCGTGGAATTCTTCAATAACGTTTACAGTAGCACCGCTCCATGAGTTCTTTGTGTAATTTGTTTCATCAAGACCTGTTGCCTGAATAACAGCCGCACGAAGGTCTGACTTATCTGTTGTTGAAAGAACTACGGATACATATGCGTTTGCATAGTTGAGAGTTGAAAGATATGTACATGCAACCTGGCTGGCAATATGAAGATATTTGCCGTTGATTTCAGAAACAGAGTAATCGGGGTTTATAGACACGATTCTGCCTGTTGAACCGCCTCGATCTGTATCATATATTTTTGTCCATCCGCTGGGCTCGGCATCTTCATCAGTACCGATTGTTTCATTACCTTTACCTAATGTATACCATACCTTAGCTTCATCGCTGGAATCCTTAGGGTTACTGCCAAGACGAAGAATATCCATACCGATTCTGAAGTTAGGAACCTGATTGGTGTTCGTATATCTTGAGGCATCAATTGAAAGATAACCTGTATAACCGATAGATCTTGAATACTGGTCATCACCGACAGCAACAGCGTGTACATAGGTTGCACCCGACTCTGTAACATAGTCATTTGCTGATTTTGATGAACCTACACCGAACGTACTTGTCCACAGAGGATCGTATGTAAAGTAACCGTCAGCAGTTGTACCATCGTCACCGACACGGTCGGAACCAAGAGTTGAGCTTCTTGAACCAACACCTGTAACACCTGTGATCCATGAAGAAATTTCGTTGTTATTATTTGATGTTCTTCTTGATTCAGCAACAGCACCAACCGAACGCATAGGTGCGTAAAGAGTGGTGTATGCATAGTAAGTTGTACCTGTTGTATCATCATCACCGTAATAAAGGGTGACTTTCCACTCAACAACTACCGCTTCACCGTGTGTAAGACCGGCACCGTTTATATAGAGCTGGAGAGCATCATAACGCACATATCCTGTTGTGCCGCTCAGAGCAGTATTTTCCCATCTCTGATTTTCATAAGTAGACGTTGAAGCATTTACTGTTGAACCGATAATAGGATCACCGATACCACTGCCGGCTACAGCATCAGCAGTAAACGAAAATGCAGTAGAACCGGGAGCATAGATGCTGATATAACCTGAAGTACTTTCTTTTGCTGCTTCAAGGGTGACTGCACCGCTTGAAGAAACAATATTATTAACATAATACTGACCTGCAACAGATTCTGTATCACCCGGTCGCATATAAATTGTTTCGGGAACACAGATAATTACATCATCTGTTGTGTCGTAACTGTCAGCACCGGTCTGACTGCCGACCGTAACGGTCTGTGCAAAAGCAACCATACCAACTGACATTACAGAAAAGAGCATAATCACTGCTAATAACATAGCAAGCAATTTCTTTGCTGATTTCATAAAATCATCTCCATTTTTACCAATTTTTGTCAAAGCCTTGAGACTTTTAATGTATATATGGATACACATATAAATTGTATCATCAAACAACAAATATTTCAAGGTTATTTTAGAAAAATTTTCTCTTAAAAATAATTTTTTACATACATTCAGAGAAAACAGTCTGAACTTGACAAAAATGGGATGTAAAAAAAGTATAGACCGAAAAAAACGGCACACATAAAGAGCTTTAATTTTTAATTAAAAAATTAAAGTTGGAGTGAAAAGATGTTTTTTACTATCCCATTGAAAAAGGAGCTGTATTTTTTTTACAGCTCCTTATTATTTACAGAAAAAGCTTCTGTTGACTGTTAATCTTCCTGTGCGGCAGTCTTGAGAACCTCATCGGGAATTTCAGCCTCACCGTGTTTAACAAACATAATCATAATTATTGCAAGCAGGAACATTACGGGGCTGTAATAGAACAGGGACATATATGTTCCGGCGAACATACGGATAAAACCGTAAAGTATCGGAGATGCGATCTGTGCAGAGAAGGTTGCTGTATAATAATAGCCTGTAAAAGTACCAACCTTATCAACACCGCCGATTTCAAGAACAAGAGGAAGTGTATTAACAGTAATAAACATATTTGCCGCACCGCCGAGAATAAGAACGGGGTAAATAAGCACACTGAGGATACCTGTAACATCTTTAACGGAGTCATAAACAGCAGTCAATGCTTCAGAATAAGTATCGACATCTGCTCTTTCGAGAATAGTTTGTGAAATATAGATAAAGCTGTCACTCAAATAGTTTTCACTGCCTGTTGCATCGACAACGTATGCTTCAAAATCAGCATAAACAGACATTGATGATGTATCAGCACCGCTCTCAAGAGCTTCATGATAAGCAATATATCCATCCATTGTGAGGACATCATCAGTAATTTCAGAGAGAATGGAGTTATAATCCTTAATATAGTCATCAACAACGATATAGGTATTGTTTACATCAACATAATTTGTAATGGTAAGACCTTTTCCGCCAAGCATACCTACAAAAACGCCAAAGAAAACTACGAATGCAGCAAGGAATACGGAAAGACCTGCCATAATCGTCTTCTTTCTGCCGAACTTCTTACCCATCTTACCTGCGGGAAGTGCTGACAGAGCCGAAACAACGGCAAATATAAGCATAAGAATAGTTGCTTCAGAAGTAATCTTGTGAAGAATTTCCTGAGCAAAGAGTGAGAAGTAAGTTGTGATAGCATTTGAGCCGCAGAAGAGGAAGAACAAGCATACAAGCATGAAAACAAGGCTCTTTCTTTCACCTTTTGAAAGCTTCATTGCTTTTCTTGCAGCTTTTTCAGCCTTTGCAGCTTCTTTTTCCGCTTTTCTTCTTGCCTGTTCGTCTACATAGGCATTAGCTTCACCCTGGAGCTTGATTCTGGAGTCGGGCTCCTTAACAAAGAAGAGCAGAACAAGCATACCGATTATCATAACAATTGCACCGATAGCAAAAACATAAGGGAATGAAACTTCTTCGTTTGCTTTTATCTGTGTTGAAGACATACCTGTAAAAACAGAACAAAGTGCAATAGCAATCGTACCTGCTACCATACCGACAGCACTGCCTACACCACCCATAAGGTTGATAACGGCATTACCTTCACTGCGGAGTGAAGGATGTGTAAGGTCCGGCATAAGTGCAACAACGGGAGCACGCCATAAAGACATACTGAACACAAACAATATAATAAATACCATTGTAAGAGGAAGGTTGTTTGTTTTAAGTGCAACAATAGGAATAAGGAAGAATAACAGTGCAGAAATTGGTGCACAAGTCACTATAAAGGGACGACGCTTACCCAATCTTGAATGACAGTTATCGGAAAGCTTACCGAATGTAGGCTGGAAGATAACTCCGAAGATGTTATCAAAAGTCATAATAATACCGATAAACAGCGGTACAAGAGTAAATCCACCGCCGGGAAGAGCAACATCTTCACCCTGAGCCTCTGCAAGCTTGGTAAGAATCGGGAAATGCTCAACCAGATAATCACTCCATGCAGTAATGGTCGCACTTGAATTAAGGAGTTTGTTAAGAATTTTCGTAATATATGGGTCATAAATTGCCCATGCAATAGAAGTTGCAAGGAAACCGAAGCCCATAAGAATGGTTTTTTTGTAATCCAGCTTCATTTTGCCGGAATCAGCAGTTGTTTTTGCCATAAACAAGATTCCTTTCTGCCTTGTTTTTTATACAGAGAATGAAAAATACTTCCCATTTTCTTCGTCCATTATACCAATATCACACAAAATAGTCAACTCAATTTTAGTAATTTCACAAAAAACATTGTAAAGATTTTGTCTACGGTACATATTATGATTTTAGTTTGTGCAAAAATTCATATAAAAACAAACAATAGTCTAATCAAAAAAACAGCGTAACGAACGAACGATACGCTGATTTTACAAAAATGATATATAAATTATTTTTTAAGTTCTTTTGCAGCCATGAATGCTTTAACCTGTTCCTTAACTTCACCGTCAATTTTGTAAAAGAAAACGGGGATACAGCTTAAAAGCGTACAAATACCGGGAATGAGCCAGTACGCAACCATAACTGTATTCTGCATTTGGGGAGTAACATCCGCATAAGTCATTGTACCTACATAGCCGGAAAGACCGACAATAAATACGCCGATAAAAACGGAAAATGCATTTGCAAGTTTTACACCCAAGCTGAGCACTGCATACTGAACACCCTCTGAACGTCTGCCGGTTGTCATTTCAGTGTAGTCAACTGTATCACTGAGCATTATCATGGGAGTATAACCGTGTGTTCCGAACATAAAGCCGATAAAGAACTGCATTATTATAAGAGCAGGAATCGTTCTGAAAATTTCACCTGCAAAAACATAAAGGCAGAAGCAGACAGTGCTTACGACAGCACCGTAAATGCCGAATACCATGTATGTTTTCTTTGTTCCGAGTTTTTTATTAATTATCGGAGCCAAAACAATTGATATCATTGAAGTAATACCGCTGCCTATACCCAGTAGAGTTGAAAGATTTTCACCTGCAAGGGAAATGCTGAAAGAACCGATATTTACCGTTACTTCATGAACAAGAACGGCAGAAGCCTGTATCTGAATATTCATTGCAATATTTCTGCCGAAACCGAGGATATAAACAAGAAATGTGAGCAGAAGCATACGGTTATTTTTAAGTTCAGTAAACATAGCCTTAAAGGAAGCGTTATCAGGCTTTGACTCAACCACTTCCGTTGAAGTTTTAAGCATAAGAGCAACTAAAACGATTGCAATGACGCTGATTATCGCCGCAGTAATAAGATATTCGGTTGTGCCTATGGTAGCAGAACCGGTAAGAACACAAGCGATGGGAACTATAACCGTAGGAGCAGCAACAGCAATAGACTTCATTGTATTTGATATACCGGCTGCCATGCTCTTTTCATCTGAATCAGGGCTGAGAAGGGCAAGCATACCCTGACTGGGAATGTCAGCAAATGACATTGCAATGTTCCAAAGCACTGATGTTACAGTTATGTATCCGTATTTCAGAATATCATTGGGAAAAGGAATGTTAACAAACATTATCATTGTAAGGATTGCAAGAGGAAGAATGCTCATTGCAACAAAAGGCTTCATTTTTCCCGATTTAAACTTACTGCGATCAATAATACTGCCTATGATCGGGTCTGAAAAGGAGCTGATAACCTTTGCAACGAGAATGATGATAGCACATTTTGTAAGGTCTGCGTTAAGAATGCTGGTATAAAACTGTGACTGATAGCTATTGAGCATACCTATGAGCATCTGTATACCAAAAATACCGAAGCCATAAAACAAGGCATATTTAAAGCTTAAAATTTGCTTTTTCTGTTCCATTAAAAACCACCTCACATATAGTTTATACGATTTGTCGGTTTTAGTCAAGATATTTCTAAAATAAAAAAATATCTCACACTCCCTGCCCAAATCTTGGAAAATTAAAGTGTTTATTATATATTAAAAAATACGACTGTCAAATCAGCCGTATTTTTCATGATTATTCTGAAAGATAATCTTCAAAAACCTCAAGAATACTGGTAGTGTTTGTATAACTGTCATACGAGAAACAATCATCGGGAATCGGATAAAGCAGTTCCTCAATCTCAACAGTACTTAACGCATTGCCATACAAATCGTATGAAATAACTTTCTGAATCTCATCACCTATAAAGTAAAGATGAGTAACACCGGAATCACCTTGAGCCATATAAACGGTATACTCAACACTGTCCACAGTTTTTGTTTCACTTGTTATTGTAAGTGAATCAGCATCACCGGCGGACAAATCAATCTCGAATGCACTAAAATCAATATCAAAGGAAACACCTGTAAGTCCGTTGAGAACAGCAATTGTGGTATCCGTAATCTCACAGTATTTCTGCGAAACATTATTAAGGATGTATACATTTTTATTAGTATTACCTTCATCAAGAATAAGAATAGTAATATCCACTTCACTGCCGTCAATATCAGAAGATGTGCTCATGCTGACATTTGAAAGATCCGTATACATTGAAACGGGATTTGTTCCGCCTTCATTTGAGATAGAACCTGTTATGCCAAATTCACCGCTAAGAAAATACTGTGCATCAAGAGGTAAATCTTCAAAGGCAATCGCAGTATCGGAAGGAGCTTGCGTTGTCGTTTCTGTACTGTCATCACCATTGGCACTTTCGTCGGATGACGGAACATTTGTCGCAATTGAGAATGCAAGACACAGTTCAATCTTGACAACTGAATTTTCATAAAGACTTACATTCATAAGCACGCTGTCTTTTGAGAAAACAGCAAGAGAATCGGATTCTGATTTGACAGACCAGCCACTTTCGGTAAGAATTGATTTAGCATCATCCGCAGTCATGAATGTATATACACCGTTAATCATATAACTGCCGCCGATTACGGAAACGGAACTGATTTTGCCGTCGTCAATCATTTTGGGATCGGAAACAATGATTATTTCAGCACTGCTGTACATCAAAGTGCCGTCAGATGTGCCCACGGAAGTAAGGTTGTCGAATTTTGAGATATAATTAGACATTGTCATACCAATTGCATCACTAACCTCTGTTCTTTCAACATCTTCACCAACTGTAATGTCACCAAATTCGGAATCCAGCTTTGCCGCAACTCTCAGGATCTTTCTTGCATCACTTGCTGTTATCTTGCTGTTCTGATCAACGTCTGCAACCATGAAGGTTTCTGCGTCGCAGGTATCCAGCTTTGCCGCAACTCGCAAGACTTTTCTTGCATCACTTGCAGATATTTTTTCATTTCCGTCTATATCGCCTATTTTCATCGTCTTTGCAGAAACTACCGCAGCAAAAGACAATATCATTGAAAAAACTAACAGCAAGGATATTGCTCGTTTCATAAAATCACCTTTTCATTTCATTAATATTTTCATTTTAACATAAACACAATAAATATGCAATAGAATTTCAGCAACGGAAAAGCGGCACAAAAATGTGCCGCCAAATTATTGCAAATTACTTATCCCAGTTCTGAGAAAGCTTTGCTCTGACCTGAATAGGAAGACCAAAGAGGTTAATAAAGCCTGCTGAATCCTTCTGATCGTAAACATTATCCTCATCAAATGTTGCAACTTCCTCGCTGTAAAGTGAGTAGGGTGAAGTTGTACCGGCATTGATGATATTGCCCTTGTAAAGCTTAAGCTTAACATCGCCTGTAACTGTCTTCTGAGTTTCATCAACAAAAGCAGCAAGAGCTTCACGAAGAGGAGTGAACCACTGACCGTAGTATACAAGCTCTGCATACTTAGCAGCTACAAGCTCCTTATAGTGCTGAGTATCTCTGTCAAGACAAAGAGTTTCAAGCACCTGATGTGCTCTGTAAAGAATTGTACCGCCGGGAGTCTCATAAACGCCTCTGGACTTCATGCCTACAAGTCTATTCTCGACAAGGTCAGCAAGACCGATACCGTTTTCGCCGCCAAGCTTATTTACTGTTTCAAGAAGCTCTATAGCACCCATTTCCTTGCCGTCAATAGCAGTTGGAACACCTTTTTCAAAATGGATAGTTACATATGTGGGCTTGTCGGGAGCTGCTTCAGGAGCAACACCCATTTCAAGGAAGCCTTCCTTAAGGTACATGGGCTCATTTGCAGGATCCTCAAGATCAAGCCCCTCATGTGAAAGATGCCAAAGGTTCTTATCCTTAGAGTAATTTGTTTCTCTGTTTATCTTAAGAGGAATGTTATGTGCTTCTGCATATTCGATTTCTTCCTCACGAGACTTGATAGACCACTCTCTCCAGGGAGCAATTATTGCAAGGTCGGGAGCGAAAGCTTTGATTGTAAGCTCAAAACGAACCTGGTCATTACCCTTACCTGTACAGCCGTGACAGATAGCATCTGCACCTTCTTTTTTTGCAATTTCAACGATTTCCTTTGCAATGATAGGTCTTGCGAAAGATGTACCGAGAAGATAATCACCCTCATAAACAGCACCTGCTTTAAGTGTGGGGAAAATATAATCCTCTATAAAAGCCTTTTTAAGGTCAAGAACATAAAGCTTTGATGCACCTGTTGCAATAGCTTTTTCCTCAAGACCGTCAAGCTCAGTTCCCTGTCCTACATCGCCGGAAACAGCAACAACTTCACAATTATTATAATTCTCCTTAAGCCAGGGGATGATGATTGATGTATCAAGACCGCCTGAATAAGCGAGAATAACTTTTTTGATATCTTTCTTTTCCATAGTGAAAACCTCTTTGTTTTTATTATGATTGTATTATAATACCCTGCGACAAATTTTGCAATACCCAATTATATTAATATTTAAGCATAATATGCATAAAATATTGTATAAAACAGCAAATTATACAGCATATTTGGATATTTATACATTTAATATGCCGCTTATTATCATTTCAAGATCATTTTTATCAACATCGTTATTCCGTAAAGCACCGGCTGATGAACAATATAAATAATCAGAGCGTGTCTGCCTATCTGCGGCAAAACAGGAACAGTGAGGGTATAGAATTTTTTTGGAAATTTGTTTTCTTTTATATAGTAGCCCAACCAGGTACCGAAAAGGAACACAAATATCCAGGGAAGAAGCGGAAAATAGTCATAACTGACAAAGCCTTCATAATCCCAGCCTAAAATCCACAGCTTATCACTGTCAATTTCAATATTATTGACACACCATGCTGAAACAACGGTTCCTATAACAGTAAAAACGGGCATTATCATCATGGGAAGCTTTTCCCAAAATCTGCCTGTCAAACCGTAAAAAAGCATACAGAAGGCAAGCAGATGAAGCACGCCGAAAATTATAGGCATATCCATAAAGTAAGTCACTACAGAAATAACTGTTGCAACAACAAGGGTAAGCAAGCCTCTCTTTATGTTGCTTCCGGAAAATCTTGATGACACTCCGCACAGACCTATAAATATACCTGCAAACACATAATGCAATATGTCAAATACGGGATTTGAGAAAAGCCAATCAGGAGCATCAAGGAATGTCACCAAATCGAAAAAGAAGTGATGGCACACCATGAGTACTACTGCAAGACCTCTCAATGCATCAATTGAGTCGATTCGTTTTTTCTTTTGTTTTTCCGATTTAACCATTCTTTACCTCTGTAAAGTGAAGCTGTACACTTTCACCGTCACGGCGTATTTTTTCCGTAAGATTAATACCGGCATTCATAAGCAATGCACCTGAATAAACTTCCCCGTCAGCCTCATTCATATAAAGCTTGTTTCTGTCAAGACCTGCAAGCTTCAAGACAAATCTTGCCTCACAGTCTGCACGCATAATAACAGCAGTTGCAAGTACTTCTGATTTATCGGGAGCAACAAAGCTCCATGCACACTTGTAAGAATCAAAATACGGATCGATAAGACGATACAGATCGCCGTAATGAATAAGGTCATAATATTTATGATAATCAAGAACCTGTTTTCTGATAAGCTCTCTGTCCGCTTCACCAAGTTTTGTGGGGTCGAGCTCATATCCGAAGGTTCCCCAAAGAGCTACATTGCCCTTTGTTGCATAACCTGTTCTCGAGCAAGCGGAAACATGTGCACCCATTGTTGAAGCAGGATAACACATAGATGTACCGAACTGAATAGTAAGTCTCTCAATCGGGTCGGTATTATCACTTGTCCATATTTGAGGAGAGTAATAGAGCATTCCGGCATCAAATCTTCCGCCGCCGCCTGAACAATTTTCAAGAAGCATATCAGGAAAAGCTTTTGTCAAACGATCCATAAGGTCATATGTACCGAGAACAAAACGATGGAAAAACTCTTTCTGTCTTTCGGGAGGAAGGAGTGCTGAACCCGCTTCAGAGATATTACGGTTAAAATCCCACTTAAGATAATCAACCTTGTTCTTTGAGAGAACCTCATACATCTGATTGAAAATATTATCTCTTACATCTTCTCTTGAAACGTCAATAACATATTGATGTCTTCCGATAGAAGGCTCTCTTCCTGCAACATGAACAAGCCAATCGGGATGAGCTCTGAAAAGTTCAGAATCAGGAGAAATCATTTCAGGCTCGTACCAAATACCGAATTTCATGCCGAGAGCGTTTACTCTGTCAATAAGCACACCAAGGCCTCCGAGCAATTTCTCTTCGTTTACGAACCAGTCGCCCAAAGAATTTGTATCATCATTACGATTACCGAACCAACCGTCATCCATAACCAGCATATCAATACCAAATTCTTTTGCATGAGATGCAAATTCAACAAGCTTATCAGTATCGAAATCAAAATATGCGGCTTCCCAGCTATTGATAAGAAGAGGACGCTTTTCATATTTATATTTTCCTCTTACGAGATTGTTCATATAAAGTCTGTGGAAAATACGGCTCATCTCTCCTACACCCTTATCGGTGAAAACCATAACAGCTTCAGGAGATTGAAAGCTTGCGTCGGGATCAAGATGCCAGCAGAAATCTGTCGGATTGATACCCATTATGACACGGGTGGTTGCAGAGAAATCGCACTCTGCTGAAAACTCAAAATTGCCGCTGTAAACAAGATTAAAGCCGTATACATCGCCATATTCCTCACCTGCGGAACGACTGACAAGAGCCGCAAAAGGATTTTGCTGATGGCTGGAAGAGCCTCTTTTGCTTGCAATACCCTGAATACCGTGAGCCAATCTTCTCTGTTCACGGGTTCTCTCCTTGTTGTGTCTTCCGTAAAGAGTAACAAGGTCATAGTTCATTGAAGGCAGATCAAGACACATACTGAATACTCTTTCAATATCGAAAGCTGTGTCGCTTCCGTTCTTGACATTCACACTTCTGGTAATAACATCAAGCTCATTAAAAGCTGTATAATAAAGAGTTACAACAGCACCTGTCACTTTGTCTTGAGTAAGAATTTCAAGTGTATCTGCTTCATCCTCATTGTTAACATATACATGAGGCAAAGGAGATATATCGGGCTTGCCTTTATAAATTTTATGGCTTATATATCTTATATCCGTAACGGAGTTACCGTTGGAATTTCTGATTGCAAGAGCAGATATTCTCATGTCACCGCTACCGTTACAGCCATACTCCATAGGTGCAACATCACTTGAAAATTCTTCATTCGGAATATGAGGATTTGCAGGGCTGAAGGAAGCATATTTAGGTCTTTTTGCATTCGCCCAAAGGTTGCAGTCAGGCAGATATGCACCGTAATAAAGATTGAGAAGGTATCCTTCATCAAAAATGCCTATCACATAACTGGAATTTTTTGTGTCCAGCTTTAATATTTTTTTATTTTCATCAAACGAAATCATATTTTTCCCTCCGAAAAATTTATACAAACATATATTAACAGAAAAAACAAATAAATACAATACAGACAATGATTTATCTGCACTAAATTATTGCGGAGCAGAATGTATTAAAATATCTTATATGAGACAACAAATTAAATGCAGGAGATGC
>CAYVTA010000018.1:0-25009 GCA_964454355.1 uncultured Eubacteriales bacterium
GAGAGTTTTGCCTGCTGCGTCAAGAACATACCAGTCACGCTTAATTTCAGCGACTTTGGGCATATAAGTTGACATAGTTTTTACCTCCAATATATTTTACAAAATCTAAACAAAAATCAAGCACACCGTTTGTCTCAGTGCGCTTGATTATAATAACACAAGTGTTTTTTAAAGTCAACACTTTTTTTGCGATTTTTTAAAAGAGATTTAAAATGCTCCGTTTTTCTTCAATTTTCTTCGTTTTTTAAGCAATTTGCTCACTTATTATTTTTCAAGAAAACTGAGTGTTACAGCAGAAATCTCCTCAGGATTGGTTTCAATCACGATATGACTGCCTTCAACAGTAACAGTTTCGGCAGCTGTCAAAGCCGAACTGATGTTTGACTTGATATCATCAGAAATAACAGAATCACCGTCAGCCCATACAAGAAGTGTGGGAATTTCAATCTGACTGATTGCTTCAAGGTCGGTATTTCTTGCGTTAACGCTTGAATAAAGCATACCGGTACCGGTACCTGCAATCATAAGAGGGTCTGCAAGCACTCTTGCATCGTAATTCTTAGCGTAATTCCAGTCGCCCGTTGTCATATAAACAGCAATCTTTACGATAAGGTTACTGCTGAGAACTGTTTTGAAAATACTGTCCATGATCTTGCCCATAAAATCAGATGTTGCAAGAGTTGTGAGCATGGAATTGCCGTTCATATAGATTTCACTGGGACAATAGAGCATAAGAGCCTGAAGTTCGGGATGGTCGCAAGCAATATTAAGAGCAACGCCGCCACCCATTGAATGACCTGCAACGATCCATTCGTTAAGAGGAGCAACAGTCTCCATAAGTCCAACCATAAGCTCTTCACGGTCTATAAGTTCAGTATTTTTATTCTCTCTTGTGCTGTAGCCGTAATTGGGAAGATCAACAAGATAGCAATCATAGCCCTCGGAGCTCATAATTTCTGCAATGCCGTTCCATGTAGATCCGGAATAGAGGAATCCGTGAATAAAAAGGATTCTGCCCTGATAATCACCGACTGCGGGGACATAAGTATAGTGAATTGAATACTCACCCTGTTCATAATAACAGTCAGTTGAGGCAGTCTGAGCATCTTCGGCAAAAGAGAAAACACTTGTTACTGAAAAAATCAATGCAAAAGATAAGAGAATCGCCAGAACTTTTTTTGTTGTTTTCATTTTAATCAATCCTTTCTTAACATATATTGTATATTACTGCTGTTTAATCTCAATACCGAGAACATCAAGCTGTTCTTTATCAACCTGAGACGGGCAATCTGTCATGGGTTCAGTTGCATCCTTAAGCTTGGGATATGCTATAACGTCACGCAGGCTCTCTGCACCAATCATCTGCATAACCAGTCTGTCAAGACCAATACCCATACCGCCGTGAGGTGGTGCACCGTATTTAAACGCACCCAAAAGGAAGCCGAATTTTTCATTTGCCTCTTCCTTGGAAAGTCCGAGAAGAGCAAAAATTCTGTCCTGAAGCTCAGAATTTGTAATTCTTATTGAACCTGATGAAAGCTCAATACCGTTGAGAACAAGGTCATATGCCTTCGCTCTGACAGAAGCTTTATCTGTTTCAAGATAAGGCAGACACTCATCAAGAGGTGAAGTGAAAGGATGATGCATTGCAACAAACTGCTGTGTATCCTCATCCCAGTCAAAGAAGGGAAATTCAGTAATCCAAAGGAAGTTGTATCCGGGCTTAATGATATCAAGCTTCTTTGCAACCTCGCAACGAAGAGCACCCAAAACAGAGAGGACAAGTGACTTCTTTCTGTCTGCAACAATAAGAACGACATCGCCCTTTTCAGCACCCGCTTTTTTAAGGATTGCAGCAATTTCATCTTCATTCATAAACTTTGCAAATGACGATGCAATACCGTCATCGGTCATTCTGATCCACGCAAGTCCTTTTGCACCGAATCCCTTTGCTGTTTCAGTAAGCTTATCAATTTCTTTTCTGGAAAGAGTTTTTACGGCATTCTTCGCAGTAATACCTCTTACCGTACCACCGGCTTCAAGAGCAGACTTAAATACAACAAAATCGCTGTTCTTTACCTCTTCCGAAATGTCAAAAAGCTCCATATCGAAACGAGTATCGGGCTTGTCAGAGCCGTAACGCTCCATTGCTTCTGTATATGTAAGTCGAGGAAGCTTTTCAGGAACTTCAACGTCAATGGCTTCCTTAAATACTCTGTGAATATACTTCTCGATTATATCAAGAACATCTTCAACATCGACAAAAGACATTTCAAGGTCAATCTGAGTAAACTCCGGCTGTCTGTCAGCTCTTAAATCTTCATCACGGAAGCAGCGTGCAAGCTGAATGTATCTGTCAAAACCTGCAACCATTGATATCTGCTTGTAAAGCTGTGGTGACTGAGGAAGGGCATAGAAGCTGCCGTTATGAAGTCTTGAGGGAACAAGAAAATCTCTCGCACCTTCAGGTGTGGACTTCATAAGCATGGGAGTTTCAATTTCAATAAAGCCGTTTTCATAGAAATAGTCTCTTGTAATCTTCATAACCTTGTTACGAAGAAGGATGTTTTTCTGCAAATCGGGTCTTCTCAAATCAAGATATCTGTATTTAAGTCTTGTTGTTTCCGCTGTGGAGCAGTTTTCAACAATTTCAAAGGGAGGGGTTTCACTCTTAGCAAGAACTCTTAACTCCTCAACCGCAATTTCAATTTCACCTGTAGGAATGTCTGTATTTTTTGAAGAACGCTCTTTAACAGTACCTACTGCTGCAAGAACATACTCACTTCTTGCTGAAAAAGCTTTTTCAAAAACTTCTTTGTCTGTATTTTCATCAAAAGCAAGCTGAATGATGCCTGTTCTGTCACGCAAATCAATAAATATAAGGGAACCCAAGTCTCTCTGACGCTGTACCCAGCCGCAAAGAGTAACCTTTTTACCCACATCGGCAATTCTTAAATCGCCGCAATAGTCCGTTCTTTTAAGACCCGTCATAAATTCCATTAGTTAAGTCCTCCTAAAAAAGCTGTAGGACCGTCTTCAACATTAAGGCTTTCCATAGCTTTATTGATTGAAATTTTGATGAAGTTTTCCGCAAAGGAATCAAGTTCAATATCAGTTTCCGTGCCGTCTTCCATACACTTAACCTTAGCTTTACCCTGTTCGATTTCATCAGAACCGAGAACAACAGTAAAAAGTACACCTGTTTTGTTTGCGTATTTCATCTGAGCTTTTAACGATCTGCCAACAGTATCAAAAAGGCAAGCAACGCCTGCTTCTCTTACTTCCGAAGCCAATTTTGCTGCTACGAAGTTTGCTTCTTCGTTCATTGAAGCTATATACAGATCCACGGGGTTCTCAGCAGGGAGTTCAATTCCTCTTGCTTCGAGAAGCATCATAAAACGCTCAAGTCCCACAGCAAAACCGCAAGCAGGTGTCTTAGGACCGCCTAACTCATCAACAAGACCGTCATATCTGCCGCCGCCGCAAACTGTACTTTGTGCACCGATCGAGCCTGTTACAAACTCAAAAACGGTTCTTGTATAATAATCAAGTCCTCTTACTATTGAGGAATTTACTGTATATTCAATATCCATGACGTCAAGGTATTTCTTCACCTTTTCAAAGTGGTCATTACATTCATCACAAATATAATCAAGAATTTTGGGTGCATTCTGAGCAATTGCAGAACAAACAGGGCTTTTGCAGTCAAGAATTCGCATAGGATTGCGTTCAAGTCTGCTGTTACAGGTTTCGCAAAGCTCGCCCTTCTTCTCTCCAAAATATTCCTTCAATGCATTCTGATAATTCTTTCTGCATTCGGGACAGCCAATGGAGTTGATTTCAAGGTGCAAATCGTCAATACCGAAGAAATCAAAAATATTCTTAGCCAGAGCAATAACCTCTGCATCCGCTGAAGGTGCTTGAGCACCGAAGCATTCAACGCCAAACTGATGGAACTCACGAAGTCTGCCGGCCTGAGGCTTTTCATAACGGTAACAAGGAGTTACATATGAATACTTCTGAGGCATAGGCTCATTAAAAAGACCATGCTCAAGAAATGCTCTTACGGCACCTGCCGTACCTTCGGGCTTGAGAGTGACAGATCTTCCACCGTTATCCTCAAATGTGTACATTTCTTTCTGAACAACATCAGTCGTTTCGCCTACAGAACGGTTAAAAAGCTCCGTATGTTCAAAAACAGGAGTTCGGATTTCCTTAAAACCGAAGTTGCCTGCTATTTCAAGCATTGTAGATTCAATAAATCTGTTTTTATAGCTCTCGGACGGAAGCACATCTCCCGTACCTCTGACAGCTTTTGTTAATAACGCCATATAATTCAATACCTCTATTCAAATTCAAAACAAAGACGACTTAAAGCCGCCTTTGAGTAGTTTATTTCGGATTTACAATGTCACGCCAATCAAGGTCTCCACGCTGAAGTCCCATTACAAGTGATTCTGCAGTTGCGATATTGGTCGCAACAGGAATATTGTGAACATCACAAAGTCTTAAAATGGCTGTCTCATTGGGCTCGTGCGGTTTCGCACTCAAAGGGTCACGGAAGAACAAAAGAAGGTCTATCTCGTTACACTGGATTCTTGAAGCAATCTGTTGTACACCACCCTGAGAACCACTCATAAATCTCGTGATCTCAAGTCCGGTCGATTCAGCTACAAGCATTCCCGTGGTGCCGGTAGCGCATAAATTATGATGACTCAAAATCCCACAATAGGCAATACAAAACTGAGTCATAAGTTCTTTTTTTGAGTCATGAGCTATTAATGCTATATTCACAATCTGCACCGTCTTTCTATAATTTCATTCAAATTGCTCTGCTTCAAAGGTTATAATACCATAAGTTTACATGATTTTCAATATTTATTTTTTATATTTATAAGAGTTATTTAAACTTTTTCAAGTCAAGAGGTACGATTTTACCTTCAATTCTATCTGCTATACGTGAAACAGCGGTGACAAATACACTCTTTTTTGATGGTAAAACGTTCGTAACTGACATAAAGGGAACATTTTTATCCTCCGGAAGAATCCCCAAAAGAGAAATTCCGGTCTTATCAATAACACCGTCAATATTCAAAAGCTTGCTTTTTATTGCCGCTTTTTTTCTGTAGCGATTAATAACGATTCTCATATTTTCACAATCAATGCCGAATTTTAAAGCTTCATTTGCGGCTGAAGCAGCACACCTGACAGATACTTCATCTGCCGTTGCAACAAAAACAGCTCTGTCACAGGCGTATGCACATCTTCGCAGGTTATCGTCAATTCCGGCAGATGCATCAATTAAAATAATATCGTAATCATTTTCGAGTTCATCCGTGATTTTCTTAAATGTATTATCCGATATATCTTCAGGATAAAATCTGGGAGATGGCATGAGATACAAATTTTCACTGACCGATAAAACGGCATCTTTGGTGCTGCAATTTTCTGATGCAGCATCGTTCCATGTATTAATCACTCTGTCGGAGACACCTAAAAGAATATCAAGTGCACCCAATCCCGTATCAGAATCAATAAGCAGAACCTTTTTACCTCTTGATGCAAGCATCATTCCGAGAAACGCAGCAACTGTTGACTTTCCTACTCCGCCTTTTCCGGAGGCTATCAATATTTTTTCTGTCATATACATCCTCCGTTATTTTAAAAGCTGATTGGTTGATTGAGTCGAAGAAACCTGATTTTTCGTTGAAAAATAATATTCGTATATATCAGCAGCAACAGTTGCAGTCGCAGTACCGCTGTCAACATTTTCAATAATAACAGCAATGGCAATTTCAGGATTATCATAAGGTGCAAAGGAAATATTAAGACCGTTATTGCCCTGATAAATTTGACCGTCAACAACTTTTCTGACCTGAGTTGTACCTGTTTTTGCACCGACTTTTTCAGTAATTTTTGAAAATGCGGAAGTACATGAACCTGTTGTTGTAACAGCAAGCATTCCCTGTTTAACAATATCAATTGATGTTTGAGAAATACCTGTCTGTTCAACAACCTCGGGTTGTGCCTCATAAACAATTTCACTGTGATCGGCAGACATGATATACTTGACATAGTGACACTTATATCTTGTGCCGTTATTAGCAATAGTTGCACAGTAATTTGCAAGCTGAATAATTGTAAACAGGTTGTCCGACTGTCCGATACCGGCCTGAATTGTATCACCCATTTGCCATGAGGAGCCTATTGATTCTCTGTATGCACGTCCGGCAAGAATACCACGTGATTCGGAAATCTCAACACCTGTTTTCTGACCGAGACCGAGTCTTGAGCTGTAATCGTTCATAACATCAATACCCAAGCTCTCGCCAACGTTATAAAAGAAAATATTACATGACTTTTCCAATGCTTTTTCAACATCGAGATAGCCGTGAGAGTCAAGACAACTGAATGTAACATCGAAGTATTCGAAAATACTGTTGCAGTAAAATGTTGACTGAGAATTGATAGCCCCTTCTTCAAGACCGGCAAGAGCAGTTGAAAGCTTCATTGTAGAACCGGGTTCATAGGTACTCTGTAAAGCACGGTTAACAAGAGGAGTTCCGTCAGTCTCCAAAAGCTCATCATATTTTTCAAAATATTCTGTCAGGTCATAAGTAGGATATGATGCACTGGCTAAAATTTCACCTGTGTCAACATCAATAACAACAACCGCTCCGGCAGCAGGAAGTCCGCTGTTTGAGCCCAGCTCAAGAATACGCTTTTCAAGTGAATTTTGGGCAACACGCTGAAGCCCTGAATCAATAGTCAGAAAAACAGTATTGCCTTGCTCCGGATTTACCGTATATTCACTTGAGACATTACCTTCTCCGTCAACAGAGACAGTCTTTACACCCTTTGTTCCTCTTAGATATGTCTCCATTGCCGATTCAATACCGAATTTGCCGACATAATCAGTCAGCGAATAAGAATTACGCTTAAGCACCTCTTTTTCATCTTCAGTATATTCAGCACTGTCAAGCATTTCATTTAACGTTTCGTTAAAATTGCTGTATTCATCACTGCTTATTGCTCCTGTTATACCGATAATATGCGGAGCAAGTGTACCGTCTTCATACTCACGATAAGTGTCAACAGTAATTTCAACACCCTTAAAAAACTCATTTTTTTCTTTTATTATAGAAACTGTCTCATTAGAAACATCCTGTGCAAACGTGTAGGGATTGGAAATAGAATAACCTGTACGCCACATCTCATATCTGACAGAAGCGATTTTTCTTGCAGTTTGATCATCATAATCCTGCAAACCGTACATTTCTATAAATGCATCAAGGCAGTTCTGTGCTGTAGCATAAGAATTAAGATTGAGCATATTTGAAGACTTGAGACTCTTAATGTCAGTCTCTCTTCCCTCCTCAAACACAAGATTTCCGCTTTCATCATAAATAATGGGAAGATTGTCGATCCACTCTTCATTTTTTGATTCACAAAGCTCTATCAGAGTCGCAATTATCTCGTTTCGCTCAGCACTTTTTGACTGAGAGGGAAAAAGTGCCGCATTAAATTCAACACTGTTGCCCTGTCTGTTGGATACAAGCGTAGTGCCGTTACGGTCAAGAATCTCACCTCTTGCCGCTTCAACAATAACTTCATATTTTGATACAGAACCGGATGAATTACTGTTATCATCTATAACAACAGCTTTTATAAGAACAACGCTGTAAACTAACAGTATTACAACAAACAGTGAAGACAGCAATCCTGTTCTGAATTCACTTTTCTTTTTTTTCAACCGTCTTCACCTTACCTTATTGATTTTTTCTTCTTTTTCTCTGAGATTGATGCTTATGTCTCTTACGATATAATAGATAATAAACGAAAATACCGTTGTAACAACAGCACCGGGCAGATAGAAGCTTAAAAGCTTATCATAATTCATATCTCCTATCGGGATATAAACAGTTGCAAGCCAATAAATAACACAGTAAACCACACTTGAGACTGAGCAAATACAATACTGAGTAAGCAAGCGGTTTCTCATCACAAAATGAACGAGCAAGCCTGAAAGACATCCTATCAGAGCAAGATAAAACGCATGGAATCCGTCAATTCCGGCTGAACAAACATCCCAAAATGCACCGGCAATCATACCGTAAATCAGTCCGGAAATTTCGCCTTCACACATTCCGATGCAAATAACTACCGGTATAAGCAGAAAAATACGTCCACCAAAAAATACGGGCAGCAAACCGTCCGTATTCTGTAACATTGCAGCAAGAAGCACAATTAAGAACATCAGTATTCTTTTTACAAATACAGGTAATCCTTCTAATCTAAACATTTTTACTCCAAGGATAAACAAAAATTATTATAACAACAAAGCTGTCAGAGTAATACAGTCATCTCTGAATAACTTTATATTAAATATTAAAAATCTTTATTCCGCATCACTTACAAAATCTGTGATAACAAATACATCATTTATTGAACGAACATCAACGGCAGGTTCTATCAATCCGTAAACAGAAACATCTGTTTGTTCATTTTTAACAGCAGTAACTGTTCCGACAACAAGGTCACGAGGGAAAATACCGCCCAAACCGGATGTACATACTATACCGCCTGCCGATACTGCTGTCTCTTTAGACAAACCGGACATTCTGCAAAGTCCCTCATAAGAAAGTGCCGCAGTTGTGTTTGAATATCCGCTTTCTCTTGATTTTATCTCATAAACGCTGATATTAAGAGACGGGTCAAGGATTGTCTTTACAACACAGGTTGTAAGTCCGACTTCTTTTACAAGTCCGACCACATTTTCCCCGTAAATTACAGGGTCATTAACTTCAATTCCGGAAGTTGAACCTCTGTCTATTGTGATTGAATCATATGCGTCAGCAGTGTTTCTTGAAACAACGGAAGCCGAAACCAGTTCATAATCAGGATTATCTTCTTTTATGCCCAGAACAGCCTCATAAGATTCAAGCTTGAGTTTTGTTCTCTCATAATCAACAAGCTTCTCATTATATTCCAAAACTTCGGACTCAAGCTCTGCTATCTGCTTTTTGTATTCTGCAGATGACACAAATGAACCGTTCCAATCCTGTGTTTTATCTGCTATATACGCAGCCGCTTTCTGAAACGGTCTGTATATCACATCGGCAACGCTCGTAACAGGCGACTGTGAACTTCCGGTAAACGCAGCCAAAAGCATACCGAACAGCAACGCTGTCAGAACGCACAGTATAACCTTAAACTTTATACTTTTGAAAAAATTTTTCATAATTCTGTCACCTTAAATACCGGGAACATTCTTTTCAAGACACTTTCCTGTACCCGTTACAACACAGTCAAGGGGATTAGCACATACTTTAACAGGCATTTTTGTCACTTGAGACAACAGCTTATCAAAGCCTCTGAGCATTGCAGTTCCGCCTGAAAGAGTTATACCTCTGTCCAGAATATCCGATGCCAGCTCGGGAGGAGTTTTTTCAAGAGTATCACAAATCATATCTATTATCTGATTTACACAGTCGGAAATAGCTTCTCTTACTTCAGCGGAAGTGATCTCAACATTCTTGGGAAGACCGTCTACAAGGTTTCTGCCCTTAATATTGATTGCAGCTTCGCCATCGTAAGGAAATGCGGAACCGATTTTTATTTTTATATCTTCTGCCGTTCTTGAACCAATAAGAAGATTATGTTTTCTTCTGACATATGCAATTATAGCCTCATCCATGTCGTCACCGCCGACACGCACGGAATTTGAAGCGACGATATCTCCTAAAGAGACAACTGCCACTTCTGACGTTCCCGCACCTATATCTGCTATCATGCTGCCTACAGGGTCGCCTACAGGAAGACCGGCACCGATAGCAGCTGCCATGGGAACCTCAATAAGGCTTACATATCTTGCACCCGCATTTCTTGCCGCATCATGAACAGCTCGTCTCTCAACCTCTGTAACACCGGAGGGAATGCAAAGCAGAACTCTCGCTCTGTTAAAGGGAGAATTACCCTGAGCCCTTTTTATAAGCTCACGAAGCATATCCGCAGTCATTTCATAGTCGGCAATAACACCGTTTTTCAAGGGTCTCTGTGCAGTTATTGAGCCGGGAGTTCTGCCTATCATTGTTTTTGCTTCCGTACCGACAGCAACAACCTTAGCCGGAGTCTCGCTGACATCAAGAGCGACAACAGACGGTTCTTTTATTATAATTCCCTTGCCTTTTGCATAAACAAGAGTGTTTGATGTACCCAAATCTATACCTATATCCTGTGAAAAAAGCATTTTTTACACCTTCCGAGAATAAACAATATATTTATTGCAACGACAAAAGCTGTATTTACGGGAACTGAAAATTCATTTCGTTATACTTCTAAATATGTCGATACGCAGTTAAATTATTGTATATTATAAACTTAATCACTTTATTATAACTTTAATTTCTTCATATTACAAGACTTTTTACCACATCTTAATAAAAAAAATTTTAGAAAACCCTTGCAATTCCCAATAAATCGTGGTATACTTCTATACAGTGATAGTATATTTTTACTTGAGCGAGGTCATCCTCGCTCTTTTGTTTTGTAATTGGAGGTTTTATTTTGGCAGAGAAAAAGAACACCATTTCTGTTGTCCGGGATATTGCAAAGCCTATCGCTGATGACTTAGGGCTCACTTTATGGGATGTACGTTTCCAGAAGGAAGGTACAAACTGGTATCTGAGAATTTTCATCGACAAAGAAGGCGGCATTGATATTGAGGACTGCGTAAACATGAGTCATGCGATTGAGGAACCCCTTGACAGACTCGATCCTATCGAACAGAGCTACAATTTACAGGTATCATCTCCCGGAATTGAGAGAGATCTTGTAAGAGATGAACATTTCACTAAATATATTGGTGAAAAGATCATGCTCAAGCTTCCCAGAGCTGTTGACGGACAGAAAGAGTTTCACGGCATACTTGAAAAGTATGAGGACGGAAATGTTACTGTCAGCTACGGCGATGACAAATCACTTACAGTCAATAAAAAAGAAACTTCATGGATTCGTCTTGACGACTTCCCCGGTTTCAACTAATTGAAATATTTAATCAACTGAAAGGACTGACCAAGAAAAAATGGATAAAGAATTTTTTGCAGCGGTGGAAATGCTGCAGAAGGAAAGAAATCTCTCATCTGATGCAATTTACGAAAAAATTGCAAATGCACTTGTAATTGCCGCAGGTCACAACTTCGGAACAAAAGACGGCATTTACTGCGATATCGATCCTAAAGAACAGACTGTTCACCTCTACATGAGAAAAACTGTTGTTCCCACAGAAGAAGATGTCATGGATCCTGCCATTGAAATATGTGTTGACGAAGCTCAGCAGTACAAATCAGGTGCTGTTACGGATGATGTTGTTGAAATCGATCTTAAAATCAATGACTTCGGCAGAATTGCCGCACAGACAGTTAAGCACGTTCTTCGTCAAGGCATCAGAGAAATCGAGCACAACCAGGTTCTTGAAGCATTCCAGAGCAAGAATCAGGAAATCGTTTCCGCAAAGGTTATCGGCATCGACCAAAAGACAGGCAACCTTACACTCAAAATCAACAACGCCGAAGCTATTCTTCCTAAAAATGAACAGATCCCCGGCGAAACTTTCAACATAGACCAGACTATTCAGGTTTACATCGTTGATGTTAAGAACACTGAAAAAGGTCCCAAAGCCATGATTTCAAGAACTCATCCCGGACTTGTGAAGAGACTTTTCGAGATCGAGGTTCCCGAAATATTTGAGGGTACGATCGAAGTTAAGGGCGTTTCTCGTGAGGCAGGTTCAAGAACAAAGCTTGCCGTATGGAGCAAGGATGAGGACATTGATCCCGTAGGTTCATGCATCGGTCAGAAGGGCATCCGAGTAAACAAAATCGTAAGCTCTCTCGGCGGTGAGAAAATCGACATTGTAAAGTACAGTGAGAACCCTGCAGAATTTATTTCAGCAGCATTGGCTCCTGCCGAAATCCTCAATGTTGAAATCATCAGCGACATCGCTAAGTCATGTCAGGTAACAGTACCCGACACACAGCTTTCATTGGCTATAGGTAACAAGGGTCAGAATGCAAGACTTGCCGCAAAGCTCACAGGCTGGAAAATCGACATTAAGCCTGAAAGCGGTTTCTATCAGCCCATGATTCAGTTATAATCAACATACTAAAATTGTAACGGAGGTCTTTCGGTGCAGCAGAAGAAAATACCGATGCGAAAATGCATCGGATGCAACGAATCAAAAGCAAAAAAAGAGCTTGTCAGAATAGTAAAATCTCCTGAAGGCGATATCAGTCTTGACACTACAGGCAAGAAAAACGGCAGAGGTGCATACATCTGCAACAACTCGGAATGTCTGAAAAAAGCAAGAAAAGCAAAAAGACTTGAAAGAGTTTTCGAGTGTGCCGTTTCCGATGAAGTGTATGAAGAAACAGAAAGGTTGCTGAATTCGGATTGACGGACAGATTTTATAATTCTTTAGGTTTATGCAGGCGTGCGAAAAAACTGACCATAGGTCACGATGAAGTTAAGGATTCCGTAAGAAACGGAAAGGCACTGCTTGTACTTCTCACAAGCGATGCTTCGGAAAGACTCGAAAATGAGATGAAAAATCTCACTTCCTGCATACAAATAATAAGAACAGACGCAACTATGGATGATATGCAAATGCATATCGGCAAAAAATCGGCGGTCTTCGCCGTAATTGACAGCGGATTGAAAGATCTCGTATTATCAACAATTAAGGAGGACTCAATACATGGCACAAACTAATAAATACAGAGTTCATGAGGTTGCAAAAGACTTTAATGTCAAAAGCACCGGCATTATTGAGCTGCTCGGCAAATATTTTGACGAACCGAAAAAGGCTCAGACTGCTCTTGCAGATGAAGAGCTCGATATAATTTTTGAAACAATCACTCAGGAGAAGCAGGTTGAAAACTTCGACGAATACTTTAAAGTAACTGCTGAAGTAGCAACAGAATCAAAAGCTAAAAAAGACGAAGCTGTTGAAGCTGTGCCCGAGAAGAAGAGCACGGCTACACAGAAAAAAGCTCCTGCTGAAAAAAAGCCTGACGGCAAAAAAGCTGAGGCTAAAAACAAGGAATCGGCTCCTGAAAAGAAGCCTGCATCAAAGCCTTTTGAAAAACGCAGCGACAAAAAGGCTGATGCTCCGATTCAGGCAAGAACAAAGGGCGACAAGCGTACTATTGATACAAGAAGCACTAACGTTGACCTTGATAAATACAATGAAAAATATGAGGAGATCGCTCCCGAAAAGTCCAGAATGAAGGACAAAGACACTGCGAAAAAACAAAAAATCAATCAGAAGTCTAAGCAGTATCGTAAGCAAGGCGGTATGCGTAAGAAGGAAACCGAACAGGAAAAGCTTGCACGTATTGCTGCCGAAAGAGCAAAGAAACCCATCACAATCAAAGTCGGTGATGAAATCACTGTAGGTGAGCTCGCTTCAAGACTCAAGCTCACTGCATCAGAAGTTATTAAGAAGCTCTTTGCTTACGGAATCATGGCTTCAATTAACGAAACTATCGACTTTGATACTGCTGAAATCGTTGCTACAGAGCTTGGTGCAAAGGTTGAAAAGGAAGTTATCGTTACAATTGAAGATAAAATCATCGACGATTCTGAAGACGATGAGGCACAGCTTCTTCCCAGAAGCCCCGTTGTGTGCGTAATGGGTCACGTTGACCATGGTAAGACATCACTCCTTGATGCTATCAGAAACACATCAGTTACTACAACAGAATCCGGCGGTATTACTCAGCACATCGGTGCTTACAGAGTAAATGTTGACGGAAACGATATCACATTCCTTGACACTCCCGGTCATGCTGCGTTCACATCAATGCGTGCAAGAGGAGCAATGGCTACTGATATTGCAGTTCTTGTTGTTGCTGCGGATGACGGTATCATGCCTCAGACAATTGAAGCTATCAACCACGCAAAGGCAGCAGGTGTTTCCATTATAGTTGCAATCAATAAGATGGATAAACCCGATGTTAACCCCGACCGTGTTCTTCAGCAGCTCACTGAACATGAGATAGTTCCCGAAGAGTGGGGCGGTGACACAATATGTGTTCCTGTTTCCGCAAAAACACATATGAATATAGATAAGCTTCTTGAGTCAATACTTCTTATTGCCGAAATGAGAGAGCTTAAGGCAAATCCCAACAGAGCAGCAAAAGGTATTGTTATCGAAGCAAGACTTGACAAGGGCAGAGGTCCCATTGCAACACTTCTTGTTCAGAACGGTACTCTCAAGTCCGGAGACACTATCGTTGCAGGTACAGCAGTAGGTCGTGTCAGAGTTATGACTGACTACAAGGGACAGAAAGTTAAGGAAGCAGGTCCTTCCGTTCCCGTTGAAATTGCAGGTCTTGCCGAAGCTCCCAACGCAGGTGATGCATTTGACGCAGTTTCCGATGAAAGACTTGCAAGAGAGCTTGTTGAACAGCGTAAGCAGCAGGAAAAGGAAGCTCAGTTCAATGCAGTTCAGAAGGTCACCCTTGACAACCTGTTCTCAACTATTGAAGCAGGTGAAATGAAAGAACTTAACATTATCGTTAAGGCTGACGTTCAAGGTTCAGTTGAAGCTGTTAAACAAAGTCTTGAAAAGCTTTCAAATAACGAAGTTCGTGTTAAGGTTATTCACGGCGGCGTAGGTGCTGTAAATGAATCAGACGTTATGCTCGCTCAGGCATCAAACGCTATCATTATCGGCTTCCATGTAAGACCCGACCCCGTTGCAGCGGCAAACGCTGAAAGAGACCATGTTGAAATGCGTATGTACATGGTAATTTATGATTGCATCGAAGATGTTGAACACGCTATCAAGGGTATGCTTGCTCCTAAGACAAGAGATGTCGAGCTTGGCAGACTTGAGGTCAGAAGCACATTCAAGATATCAAGCGTCGGCACAATCGCAGGCTGTTATGTTCTCTCCGGTAAAATTGTGAGAAACGCTCTCATCCGTGTTGTTCGTGACGGAATTGTTATTGCAGAGGATGAAATTGATTCTCTTCGCCGTTTCAAGGACGATGTTAAGGAAGTTGCAACAGGCTATGAGTGCGGCGTAGGTCTTAAGAAATTCAACGATATTAAAGAGGGCGACATTCTTGAAGCTCATATGATCGAAGAATACAGAGATCAGTAAAATTGATTAATAATTCATAATGCATAATCCGTGATTATCCGTCATGGATTATGCATTGATATATAATTTGTGAAAGGGTGAGTTATCTTGTCAATGTATAAAAACGACCGAATGGCTGAGGATATCAAACGTGAGATAACCGCTGTTATCAGAGAGCTAAAAGATCCCAGAGTACAGGGTAAGCTTCTTACTGTTGTAAGAATCGAATTAGCTTCGGACTTATCCTTCGGAAAGGTTTATGTAAGTGCTCTTGAGGGATTTGAAACGGCAAAAACCGCCGTACAAGGTCTTGAAAGAGCAAACGGGCTTATCCGCAGAGAAATTTGTCACAGACTTAAACTGCGAAAAGCTCCGGAGCTTAAATTCATTGCTGATGATTCGGTAAAAAAAGGTATTGAACTTTGGGCTGATTATGAAAAAAAGCTCCGAAAGGACAAAAAAGATGAGGATAACTAAAGAAGAAACGGCAAAAATGCTGTTTTCTATGGATAATATTCTTATACTTGCACACGAAAATCCCGATGGTGATGCAGTCGGCAGTGCTTGTGCTTTATGTAAAGGACTCAGAAGCATAGGCAAAAATGTAGCTGTCAGCTTGGAAAATTTATCTAAAAATGACGAGTATTTAGCTGACGGTCTGATTGCTGCCAAAGAATTTGAGTATGAACATATTGTTGCAGTAGACACTGCCGATAACAGAATTTTAGGTGTAGAGGGAACTTCACTGGATAACAATTGTGATGTCGAGCTTTGCATAGATCACCATATTTCAAATATTTTTTATGCTCAATACACTTATTTGGAAGAAAAAGCCGCAGCAGCAGGTGAAGTTGTTTACGCCATTCTGAAAGAAATGAATATCCGAATAACAAAAGATATTGCACAATGTATATATACTGCCGTTGCAACGGATACAGGCTGCTTCAGATATTCAAATACAACTTCTGAAACTTTCAGAACAGCCGCAGACATGGCTGATTACGGTGCCGATATTGCCCGAATCAACAAGATGCAGTTTGAGACAAAATCCAAGGCATATGCAGAAATGGAAAAAATGGCAATATCATCCATGCAGATGTATTTTGAGGGTAAATGTGCTGTTCTTGCAATAACAAACGATATGTATGTTAAAAGCGGTGTTTCCGACAGTGAAACTCAGCCACTTGCATCACTCCCCCGTCAAATTGACGGCGTTTTAGCAGGAATAACCGTAAAAGAAAAGAAAAAAGGCATATGCAGAATTTCTGTCAGAACCAATGCACCTTTGAATGCATCAAAAATTGCTTCTTATTTAGGCGGCGGTGGTCATTCAATGGCAGCAGGCTGCTCATTTGAAGGTGAAGTAGAGGATGCAGTAAATGCAATTCTTATATTCACGGAAAAAGAACTGAAAGAATCAGGATTATTATGACAGGTTTCATTATTTTGGATAAGCCCGAGGGAATTACGTCTTTTATCGGGGCAAGAATTGTCCGTCGTGTCACAAATGAAAAGAAAACCGGTCATACAGGTACTCTTGACCCTATGGCAACAGGCGTTCTTCCCGTGGCAATGGGAAATGCGACAAGATTTATTGAGCTCTTGCCTTGCCATGATAAGGGCTACAGAGCATCTTTCCGTTTGGGAGAAACTACTGATACTCTTGATATCACCGGAAAAATACTGACAACAAGCACTAATATTCCGAATGAAGAAACGGTGCTTGCAGTTTTTGACCGTTTCACAGGTGAAATCGAGCAGATGCCGCCTATGTACTCTGCTATTCAGAAAGACGGCAAGAGACTCTATGAGCTTGCAAGACAGGGTATTGAGGTAGAAAGAGAAAAACGCCAGGTTACAATTTATAGCTTAGAATATATTTCTCACGAAGGAAATGAATATACTATTGACGTAAAATGTTCAAAAGGAACATACATTCGTTCCCTTATTTCCGATATTGGTGAAGAACTCGGATGCGGAGCAGTAATGACATCTCTTCGCAGGACTCTTTCAAACGGCTTCACCCTCAATGATGCTCATACGGAAGATGAACTGAAAAATGCCGAAGATCCGTCTGTTTTTCTTATTCCTGTAGACAGGGTCCTGTCTGCTTATCCTAAAATCAAGGTTTCCGAAGCACAGGCTAAACGGTTCGGAAACGGCGGAGAGCTTGACACTGAAAGGCTTCACTGTAAGCTCACAGAAGGATTATACAGAGTATATTCTCCTCAGGGAAATTTTATAGGTCTGGGCGAATATAAAAACAACGAAACATCTTTAAAAGTCAAAAGGATTTATATTGATGACTGATTTCAGAAATCAAAAAACTGCCGTCGCTCTGGGCACATTCGACGGCTTGCATAAAGGACATTTGTCCGTAATCAACAAGGCTGTTATTCAAAAGGATAACGGTCTTTTGCCTGTTATTCTTCTGTTTTCAACGCATCCGATAAAAGCACTGACAGGAACAGGTCCAAAAGAGCTTTTCTGTGGAAATATAAGAGAAAACGAACTTGCAAAAACAGGCTGTGCAACATATACTGTTGATTTTGAAAGAATCAAAAATATGTCAGCGGAGGAATTTGTTAAAACTATTCTGATAGATGAGCTTAATGCAGGGGCGGTTTCCTGCGGATTTAATTTCAGATTTGCAAAAAACGGAAGCGGCGATGTTAAATCACTTGCTCAACTGTGCAAAAAATATTGTGTAAATTTCTATGTGTCCGATGAAGTAGATTTTGAAGGCGAATGCATCAGTTCAACGAGAATACGCACTGCAATTGAAAACGGTGAAATTGAAAAAGCAAATGCTATGCTTGGAAGATATTTTTCCTATGATTTTGAGGTTGTCAACGGTGATCACAGAGGCAGAATCCTCGGTTTTCCAACCATCAATCAGTATTTTGATGAGGATTTCACAGTGCCGAAATTCGGAGTCTATGCATCTGCAGCCTTTGTGGCAGGAAAATGGTATCCTGCAATGAGTAACATCGGTATCAGACCAACCATCGGAAACAGCAAGCCTCGAAGCGAAACTTGCATTTTAGGTTATTCCGGTAATCTATACGGAACACATACGCAGGTTACATTATTATCCTATTTAAGAGAAGAAATAAAATTTCCGAATCTTGAAGCTCTTATAAAACAGATGGAAAAAGATAAAGAAAAAGCATTGGAAGTTTTCAGAAAGGAGAAATTTTGATGGAGATAATTCTTGCCTCAGCATCACCGAGAAGAAAAGAACTGCTTTCTCTTGCCGGAATTGAATACACAGTTGTACCTTCAGAATGCAAAGAAATTCTCCCAGAAAATATCACTCCACCCCGAGCTGTAGAAGAATTAGCAAAGCAAAAAGCCGATGATGTATTCAAAAGGTATCCCGATTGCATGATTATTGCCGCAGATACGGTTGTTGCACTGGGAAACGTCATATTGGGTAAACCTAAAGATGATGATGATGCATTTCAGATGCTCTCTTCCCTATCCGGAAACATTCATACCGTTTATACAGGTGTATGCATAAAAACATCTGACGGAGAAGAAGTTTTCCACTCTGCAACAGCGGTGGAATTTTATAAGCTTACAGAAGAAGAAATACGTGATTATATTGCTACAGGAGAACCCTGTGATAAGGCAGGCTCATACGGCATACAGGGAAAAGGCTCTCTTCTTGTAAAAGGTATTAACGGAGATTATTTTAACGTTGTAGGTCTCCCGCTTGCTGAAACAGTAAGAAACATAAAAAGCTTTAAATAAAAACAATATCGGAATCCCCTTTAATTCAGATTTACAAATAATTATATGCACCTCAAAAAGTTAAATGCTTTTGAGGTGCATATTTTAATAATAACTTAATATATCAGTTCAGGAAGCTCACAAAAATCTGTTACATATTCCCCGGAGTACATATTACCTGATTCATCAACAGGTGTTACTGTCAGTCCGGAATCAGTTAGTACGAGAGTATAGAGAAGTGAATCCTCACCGTTTACTGAATGCTTTGCCCAATAATAAGTACCGTCCTTGTAAGCAATCTCATCAGTACAATAAATCGTACCTGTAAGATGTGAGCCGTTGTTTACTGCAATCTTACCGTCATTTATATAAAGATAATACGTTCCGCAATTATATGCACCATCAAAGTCCTCTATGAGGGCGTAAATATCTTCCGCCTTTTGCTGTGAAAGAGCAAATGATGCTGAACATTTATTTTTGAGTAAATCATAAGAATAACCGAGACATCCGTTTGTTATATAATCATTCATAGCCACGGAATAAAAATGCCAATCAACCACATCTGTATTACCGGAAGCTGCCCCGCCGTTATCATAGTACTCAATAGCAGCCGCATAATCACCGTTGATTGCAGCATCGGTCATTGCTTCATATGCTGATTCATCAACCTTTGCAGTACAGCCTGCAAGAGAAATTAACAAACAAAAAAACGTAATCACCATAATTATTTTTTTCATTTCAAATCCCCTTTTCAAATTTTTTTGCTGAAACTTCACCGGTAGATAAATATTCCTGGGTACTATCATCATAAATTACTTTCAGACGAAAGCTCTCATCTATGCCTTTTGCCTCGGCTTCCCTTTCACCTGAAGGCTTTATAACCTTAATTCTCGTATCTTTAAGATAGTCTCGTGCTTTATACCCCTCCAGAAAGTGTTTTTCTGTAAGCACCCTATAATCTCGCATAAAATTACTTACAGTCAAGCCTACAAGCCATGATGCGGCATCTGAGGGTACATCACAATCATC
The DNA here is from genome assembly GCA_964454355.1 of uncultured Eubacteriales bacterium. Classification (GTDB taxonomy): domain Bacteria; phylum Bacillota; class Clostridia; order Oscillospirales; family Acutalibacteraceae; genus UBA1081. The sequence continues at coordinate 19,913 of CAYVTA010000018.1, forward strand.
AAATACTGCCCCTGCAATATTTTTTAATTCATCCGGAAGAGAATTTTCTTCAAAGTGTATATTTATTCCTATTCCGAGAACAGCATAAGCAAGCTTTCCGTTTTCCATATCAAATGAAGCTTCCGTAAGGATACCGGCAACCTTTCTGTCATTCATATATATATCGTTGACCCATTTAATTGAAGCAGGCTTTCCTGAAACCTCTTCAATTGCTTCGGCAACAGCAACAGCCGCACAGGTTGTTATCAGAAGAGAATCCGCAGGCTTCAAATCAGGCCTTAACAGCAAACTGAAATAAATGCCCGTATTCTTCTTTGACAAAAAACTTCTGCCAAGTCTGCCTTTACCGTTTGTCTGTTCGGAAGAAACAAGCAAAAGTCCTTCACTCTCTCCGTTTTCTCCAAACTCCTTCAAAAGAGTATTTGTAGAAGTGACGCATTCCAAATATTTCACCCTCACAGCTTCACAGGTAATATATTTGCTCACACTTTGAGACGAAACTACGTTATTATTTACAGACAGCATATATCCTTTGTTTGTCTGTGCCGAAATATCGTAACCATTTGCTTTTAACCGATTCACAGCTTTCCATACAGCGTTTCGGCTCAAATGGAGCTCCTTTGCAAGTCTGTCTCCGGAAATATATTTTCCTTTGTTTTTTTCAAGCAGTTCAAGCACCTTTTCAGTAGTGTTCATGTTTACCAATCCTTAACATTACAGCTTTTGAAACAACACAAGCTAATGCAATTTTCACCAAATCGGGAATTATATACGGCAATACACAAGCTGTTAAAGCAGATACAAGTCCCATTGCATCTGTATCACCAAGATAAACAAGCATATACCAAGCTGTTCCGACTGTGTAACAAAAAACAAGTCCTATGCACAGCCCGATAAAATGAAGATAAGGTTTGTTTTCAAAGCGTTTTCCGAATAGGCCTGCGAAAAATGAAATAAACACGAATCCCAGCATATATCCGCCTGTTGCACCGAGAAGTGTTCCCACTCCGCTTCTGAAAAGAGAAAATACAGGCAGTCCGATAACGCCGAGAAAAATATAAATTACCACCGCTATCGTACCCTTTTTATATCCCAGAAGTAAGCCGCAAACAGAAACAGCAAATGTTTGCAATGTTACAGGAACCGAACCAATCGGAATGCTTATCCATGAACAGACAGCAATAATTGCTGCTGCAAGTGCAATCGTAACAATATCAACGGTGCGGTTCTTTTGTTTTTTTGAACGCATAAAATCACCCCGGTACGAGGTGATTTTAACACAAATTGCATTCATTGTCAACCTATATATGTTTACAGGGTGACAATTAGAGCTTTATCTTGCTGTTGATATTTTTAACTGTTTCTTCATCAACCTTTACAATGGCTCTGTCATATGTAAGAAGACCGTTAACCTCAAATTCAACATCACTGACCTGAGTGTAAACAAGAGCAGACAAACCTTTTTCAATTTTAGGAATAATCTGCTTCTCATAAAGGTTTTTGTAAGCTTTTGTAAGAGATTCTTTAGATGTGTACATCAAGTAACCGAAGCTTTTAAGCTTATTCCACACATGACCGTCAATGATTTGAGAATATCCGCCAAACTCACTGAGAACAAAAACTCTCTTGTCCTTCTTAGGCATAACAACAGGAAGAACATATTTATGAATACTTCTGAAATCACCGCCGCCCTGATCGTACCATCCGCTTGCTTCATCAACAAATCTTGACGGATCAGCCGCTTTAACAGCCTTGCTCACTTGAGCAGCATCAAACTGTCCCCAGCCTTCATTAAAAGGTACCCATGTGCAGATTGAAACGCAGTTGTAGTGTTCATCTATCATTTCAAAGAGTTCTTCTTTAAAATTCTCACGCCACTCTTTTTTGTCACGGTTAAAAATACCGTATTTGTTATCCTTAACCGAAAGTTTTGCAATGGGAGAAAGCACACCGTGTATGTTAGGAATTACACCTGCATGAACAGGATTAAGTGCTTTACCGCCGCTTATCATATCCTGCCACACAAGCATACCTAACCTGTCGCAATGATAATACCATCGTGCCGGCTCAGTCTTGATGTGTTTTCTGAGCATATTAAAGCCCAGCTCTTTCATTTTCTGTATATCATAAATCATTGCTTCATCACAAGGCGGAGTAAGTCCACCATCGCACCAATAGCCCTGATCAAGCAATCCGTTATGGAAATAAGGCTCATTGTTAAGGCACAGCCTGGGAAGCCCTTTACTGTCTGTACCCACACTGAATTTACGCATACCGAAATATGATTTTACGGTATCTTTCACCTGTCCGTCAACTGAAAGCTCAAGCACAATGTCATAAAGATTGGGATTTTCGGGACTCCACAGCTTAAAATCAGGAATTGAAATATTTTCATCTGCACTGATTGACTGTTTTAAGATTTCCTTATCTCCGTCAAGCACCGTTGCAGTGAGAACATAGTCATCAGCCACGGTAAGCATTGATTTTACGTTGATAACGCCCTTATCAATATCAGGAAGCAGCTTTATTTTCTCAATTCTTGCACTGTCAACAGCTTCAAGCCAAACAGTCTGCCATATACCCGATGTACCTGTATACCAAAAACCGTGAGATTTTAAAGCCTGCTTACCTCTTTGCTGCCAGCCCTTGTCGGTGGGGTCATAAACCCGTACAACAAGCTCATTTTCACCATCAGCGATATAATCGGTTATATCAAAGGAAAAGCTGTTATATCCACCTATATGAGAACCGATTTCCTTACCGTTAATATAAACATTACACTGCCAATCAACTGCATCAAAGTTAAGAATAGCACGTTTGCCGTTAAAAGCTTCTGAAAGTATAAATTTTTTTCTGTACCAAAGTCTTTCTGTTGGAAGGAATGTACGTTCAACACCCGACAGTGCGGTTTCGATTGCAAATGGTACAGTAATCTTTCCGTCAAACTTTTCAGGAATATCATTGACATCACCTGTTACGGCATAGTCAAATTCACCGTTGAGATTAACCCAAAAATCACGCTGAAACTGGGGTCTGGGATACTCATTAAGAGGACAGGTCTTGTCAACCTTGTCATAGAAAACGGTTTTAATATCTGCCATGGTAAAACCTCCGTTAATTTTTGATAATAAACATATTTATATTCTACTATAAAAAACCGCATTTGTCTACACGAAATTGGTATTGACAAACAGTTTTTTTTTTCATATAATAACATAGTAAAATATCTTCAGGGCGGGGTGAAATTCCCCACCGGCAGTTAAAGTCTGCGAACATCGAAAGATGCCGAAGGAGTGCAATTCTCCTACCGACGGTTACAGTGAAAAATGTCACTTGATAGTCCGGATGAAAGAAGAAAACAGCCCCTTTTCAGGGCAATATTTTCGTTCTGCGTTCTGATGATATTCCGGAGCGTATTTTTTATGCTCAGAATATTCATGAAAGTAGGTAAACATATGGCAAAAACAAAAAAAATAAATGTAAAGGCGATAACACTGACTGCAATTATGGGTGCATTGGGAACAGTGCTTATGATGATTGAATTTGCACTCCCGGCAATCATGCCGTCATTCATAAAGCTTGATTTTTCCGAGCTTCCGGCTCTTATAGCCTCCTTTGCATACGGTCCGGCATACGGCATTCTCGTCTGCCTTATAAAAAATGTACTGCATTTATTTTTCGGCTCTACAATGGGCATAGGCGAAATGTCAAATTTCATTCTGGGTGCTGTTTTTGTAGGCACGGCAGGCATAATTTACAAAAAACACAAATCAAAAAAAGGAGCACTCATCAGTTGTATTATCGCTTCGTTTATAATGGCAGTTATAAGCGTATTCACGAACTATTTTGTTGTGTATCCTTTGTATGTTAAAGTTCTCGGAATGACGATGGAACAAATCACTGCAATGTACTCTGCAATTCTTCCTGCAGCAGATAATCTTTGGAAAGCACTTATCATATTCAATCTGCCGTTTAATGCAGTTAAAGGACTTATTGATTCTGTGCTGTGCTTTGTAATCTACAAAAGAATCTCCCCTATTCTTAAAAAGTGAGCAAAAACTATTGACAAAATAAGACGATTGATGTAGAATAATTGCAAACTTAATATTCCTTATAAAGAGAGACGGAGGGATCGGCCCTGTGATGTCCGGCAACCTGCTTTTGCAAGGTGCTAAATCCGACGGTATAACCGAGAGATAAGGTTTTGCTCACGGATACTGTATCTGTGAGCTTTTTTTAATATTGATACATTTTTGGAGGAAAAATAAAATGGCAAAAAGACTTTTTACTTCCGAATCAGTAACGGAAGGACATCCCGACAAGGTTTGTGACCAAATTTCAGACGCAATTCTTGATGCAATGCTTGAACAGGACTGTATGTCCAGAGTAGCCTGCGAAACTGTATGCACTACAGGCATGGCAATGGTTATGGGTGAAATCACAACAAATGCGACAGTTGATATTCCGGCAATTATCAGAAAAACAATATGTGATATAGGCTTTGATTCACCGGAGGCAGGCTTTGACGGCAACACCTGTGCTGTTTTCACAACACTTGACAAACAGTCACCCGACATCAGTATGGGCGTCAGCAAATCTCTTGAAATGAAAGAGGGCGATGATGACAAATACAACCTTAACGGAGCCGGTGACCAGGGAATGATGTTTGGCTTCGCCTGCAATGAAACTCAGGAGCTCATGCCTCTTCCCGTTTCTCTTGCACACAAGCTTGCACTTCAGCTTGCAAAAGTCAGAAAAGACGGAATCCTTAATTATCTTCGCCCCGACGGAAAGACTCAGGTAACTGTTGAATACGAAGATGACAAGCCCGTAAGAATCGAGGCTATTGTTGTGTCAACTCAGCACAAGGAAGAAGCTACACAGGAACAGATAAGAAAAGACATTATCGAAAAAGTAATTAACCCTATTGTTCCTGCACATCTTATAGATGAAAACACAAAAATTTTCGTTAACCCCACAGGCAGATTTGTTGTTGGCGGTCCCGTAGGTGACAGCGGCTTAACCGGAAGAAAGATCATCGTTGATACATACGGCGGTTATGCAGCACATGGCGGCGGTGCATTCTCCGGAAAAGAC
>CAYVTA010000019.1:0-24934 GCA_964454355.1 uncultured Eubacteriales bacterium
GCTTCATACACTTTCTTTTACTTGTAAGGCAGTAGTTAAGGTTAAGTCTTGCAAACTCAATCTGACGAGGAGGCTCAGCAAAGCCAATCTCTTTTATAAACCAGTCGTAAAGCATTCTGTTGTTTTCAAATTCAAGGGTGCAAAGAGAGTAAGTTACATTTTCCTTTGCATCTGAAAGGGGATGCACAAAATCGTACATGGGATAAATACACCACTTATCACCTGTCTGGTGGTGATTTACATACATGATTCTGTAAATTACAGGGTCACGCATTACGATGTTGGGTGATGCCATATCAATTTTTGCACGGAGTACATGGCTTCCTTCTGGAAATTCACCGTTTTTCATTCTCTCAAAAAGATCAAGGTTTTCCTCAACGGAACGGTCACGGTAGGGGCTGTTTTTACCGGGCTCTGTGAGCGTACCTCTGTATGCACGCATTTCTTCCGCTGATAAATCACATACATATGCCTTACCTTTTTTGATTAATTTGATTGCACATTCGTAAACGAAATCAAAATAATCTGATGCGTAATATACGTTATTCCATTTGAAGCCTAACCACTCTATATCTTCTTTGATTGCATCGATATATTCGGTATCTTCTTTTGAAGGATTGGAGTCATCAAGACGAAGATTACAAACTCCGCCGTACTTTTCTGCTGTTGCAAAATCTATGCATATAGCCTTTGCGTGGCCTATATGCAGGTATCCGTTAGGTTCGGGCGGGAAACGGGTCTGAACTCTGGTATTGACGCCGTCACGCAGTTCTTTGTCAATAATATCGTGTATAAAATTTGAATTTTTTACAATTTCTTCCATGTGAATCGCTCTTTTCTAAAAATGAAATATCATAATTTTTTAATGGTTTTATCTATTCTTTCGTAAAGTCTTTCTTTGCCTAAAAGCTTCATTATCATGTAAAGGTCAGGTGTGTTTGTTCTTGATGTGACTGCAATTCTCAGAACAGTGGAAATGTCACCGACATGACCTTTGTATGCATCGGGGTTTTTCTTGTACTCTTTAACATTAGGTGTAAATCCGAGGGGGTCGCACATATCCTTGATTTTTGCAAACCAAGTATCCTTGTCATCCGTTTCCGAATAAACTTCAAGGTATTTTTCAAGAACAGCCTTTGCATCTTCTGTTGAAATGTGTTGGGGCATGGTGTAATCAGGAGTGTATAGCTCGTCATAGAAATATGCGACATAATCCTTGACCTGTGACCACTGTGAAATGTCCTTTCTGGGCTTGGGATTTTCACGGTCGATGTTAAGAATTGCCGTTGCGTATTCAGCATCAGCAGTGAGGAGCTTATGAAAGTCCTTGTCATAAGCAGCAGCCCATTTTTCAACAAGAGAATAAACCTTGTCAGCTTTCATAACAGAAATAACATTTTTGCTTACATCAGTAAGCTTTATGAGGTCAAAAAGACAGCCGCTTGCATTCATTTTCTTAAGGTTGAAGGGGAATTCAAACACGTCAGCAGTGGGATTTGCGCTTCTCCAATCTTCAAAATTGGAGTTAAGGAGCGTTACAAGGTATTCAAGTACACTCTCTTTTGGGAAGCCTTTTTCAACGAAATAGCTTACTGCTGCTTCCGGGTCTTTTCTCTTGGAAAGCTTACGTTTTGTTCCGTCTTCTTCATCGATTTTCATAACCTGAGGTGTGTGTGCATACTTGGGTACTTTGTAGCCGCAAGCCTTGAAAAGGGCAATGTGCTTAGGTACGGAAGAAATCCACTCTTCGCCTCTGATGACATGAGTAGTTCTCATAAAATGGTCATCACAGATGTGTGCAAAATGATATGTGGGTACACCGTCTGATTTGAGGAGAACTTCATCAATTATATTTTCGGGCATTTCAATTTTGCCTCGAATAATATCTTCAAAAATAACTTTTTTATCTTCGCTTCCGTTTGCTCTGAAACGCAGAACATAAGGTTGTCTTGCTTCGATTTTAGCTTTAATTTCATCAAAAGTAAGATCACGGCATTTTGCCCATTTTCCGAAGTATCCCCAGATCGCAGTACCTTCCTTTTCCTGCGTTTCACGCATAACAGAAAGCTCTTCTGCAGAACAGAAACAAGGGTATGCAAGCCCCTGCTTTACAAGGAATTTTGCAACAGTCTGATAGATTTCTACCCTTTTGCTCTGGGTGTAAGGACCGTATTCGCCCGTTTCGGTGCCGAAGCCTGTCACACCTTCGTCAAAGCCTACGCCGAAAGCATTAAAACCGTTAATAATAGCAGAAACGCCGTCATCAATCTCTCTCTTTTTGTCTGTATCTTCTATTCTCAAGTATGAAACGCCGCCGGTGGCTTTTGCGGTCATAACATCAGTCAATGCACCGAAAAGTCCGCCTATGTGAAGATAGCCTGTAGGACTTGGAGCAAATCGTGTGACTCTTGCACCTTCTTTGAGTTGTCGGGGGGGATATTTTTCTTCAAAATAATCGGGAGTTTTTGTAATGTTCGGGAACAAAAGCTCGCTCAATGCTTCGTAATCCATATAAATAATCTCCTTAATGTTATAAATCTCCATCTTAATTTATTAGTATAAAACAAATGAATAAAAAAGTAAATAGTTAAAATTAAATTTTATTAACACCTAAATGATTGACATAACGAAAAAATGTGGTACAATAAAATGTAATAATTTTTAATCAATTAAGGATGTTTTAATATGGAGATCAGAGAGACTGAATTTTTACCTGTTATTCTCGGTGCGGACATTACCGCTTACAGCCTTGCAAGAAGCTTTCATGAGGAGTATAAAATAAAATCACTTGTTGTAAGCCAAAGAAGAGCAAGAATTATTTCCGAAAGCAAAATTATCGAAAACAGAGTAATCCCCGGTATAGATGATGTTGAATATCTTGTTGAAAAGCTCGTTGAGATCGGCAAGGAGTTCAAGGGTAAAAAGAAGCTTATTCTTATGGGTTGCGGCGATTTCTATGTCCGCAATTTTGTTGATAACAAAACGGTATTAGGGGAGTATTTTGTAATTCCCTATATTGACAAGGAGCTTATGGATGAGATCGTTCTCAAAGATAAGTTCTATGCGATTTGTGAAGAGTTGGGTATTGATCATCCGAAATCATATGTTTACAACTGCGGTGAGGAAAATGATCTTGATTTTGATTTCCCTTATCCCGTAATTGCAAAGACTGCAAACTCTGCACTGTATCATTATGCAAAATTTCCCGGAAAGAAAAAGGTTTTTCGTTTTCATAACGAAAAAGACCTTAAGGAAATGCTTGCAAATCTTGAAAAATCAAGCTATGACTATAAATTTCTTATTCAGGACTGTATCCCCGGTGACGATTCAAATATGAGAGTTCTCACTTGCTACTGTGATCAGAACTCAAAGGTTAAATTTGCAGCGTTGGGACACTGTCTTTTAGAAGATCATACTCCTTCTGCAATCGGCAATCCCGTTGCAATTATCAATGAGGTTGACGAGTACGGCATAGTTGCTGCCGCTACAAAGTTCCTTGAGCATATCGGCTATAAGGGTTTTGCCAACTTTGATATTAAATATGATGAACGCAACGGAACATATAATTTCTTTGAAATAAATGTACGTTTAGGCAGAAGTAATTTCTATGTGACGGGCAGCGGCTTTAATACCGTAAAATGGATCGTTGATGACCTTATTTACGGCAAGGAGCTTGAATATACCGTTGCTGACAATGAAAATCTTTTTACGGTTGTTCCCAAGGGAATAATCATGAGATATCTTAAAAATGAAGAGCTGAGAAAAAAGGTCAACAAGCTCTGGAGTGCAGGCAAAGTCAGCTATCCTCTCTATTATAAACCTGACATGAGCCCCAAGAGAGCATTTTATGTTGCTGCTGCTTATTTCAATCAGTTCAGAAAGTATCATAAGGTAGAGCAGGCTGAAAAAGCCGAAAAGGAAGCGCTGAAAAATGAGCAATAAAATTCTCGGAATTTTAGGCGGTCTGGGACCTCTTGCCACGGTTTATTTTATGGATATGCTTGTTAAAATGACCGATGTTCAGAAGGATCAGGACCATATATCAATGATCGTTCTCAATCATGCTGCAATACCGGACAGAACAGATTTTATTCTTGACAGCACAAAGCCCAATCCCCTTCCCATGATGATTGAGGATGCTAAAAAGCTTGAAAAATCGGGGGCTGATTTTGTTGTAATGCCCTGTAACACAGCACATTTTTTCTACGAGCAGATTCAGCATAACATTTCCATTCCCATGCTTAATATTATTGAGGAAACGGTCAGATATGCAGTTGAAAACACTCCGGATATAAAAAAACTGGGCATTCTTGCAACGAAAGGTACGATTACCGCCGGTGCATATCAGCATATGTGTGAAAAATTCGGAATCGATTGGGCAGTTCCTTCTCTTGCCGATGAGCAGTCGTTAATGAATATTATTTACAATCAGGTCAAAGCGGGCAAAGAGGTTAATATAAACGAATTTATAAAAATTATTGAAAATATGAAGGCTGACGGTTGCGATGCCGTTGCACTCGGCTGTACGGAGCTTTCTGTTATAAATAAAGATTTTTCTCTTAACAGAAGGGATGTTATTGACTCGCTGGAGGTGCTTGCTCGAAAGAGTATTCTCCTTTGCGAAAAGAAAGTTAAGGTGATTTAAGTGTGCGGATTTGTAGGCTTTTTGAATGAAACAGCCGATACTGATTTTAACAATAAAACTGTCAGAGCCATGGCAGACAGGATCATTCACCGTGGCCCCGATCAGGATGATTATTATGTTGATGAAGATGTGTCCTTAGGTTTCAGAAGATTGAGTATTATCGACCTTGAGGGCGGAAGTCAGCCGATTTACAACGAAGATAAATCAAAGGTTTTGGTATTTAACGGTGAAATATACAACTATCAGTCTCTAAGAGAAGATCTGATAAAAAAGGGGCATGAGTTTTATACTCATACCGATTCTGAAGTTATTATTCACGGTTATGAGGAGTACGGAAAAGAGCTGCTTCCCAAGCTTCGTGGAATGTTTGTTTTTGTTATATGGGATAAGAAAGAGAAAAAACTGTTCGGAGCAAGAGATATTTTCGGTATAAAGCCGTTTTTCTATTATCTTAAGGGAAATACATTTATGTTCGGCTCTGAAATAAAGGCATTTCTTTCAAACCCTAACTTTGAAAAGGAGCTTAACCGAGACAGAATTCCCGAGTATCTTTGCTTTGAGTATATTCCCTCAAACGAAACACTTTTTAAAAATGTCTATAAGCTTGCACCGTCTTCATGGTTTGAGTGGAAGGACGGCAAAATGACTCATGGCAAATATTATGAAATGAAATATGATATAGACAATTCTAAAACTCTTGAAGAGTGGGAAGACATTATTGCTGATACATTCAGAGATTCTACCACTGTTCACGGTATTGCCGATGTTGAGGTTGGATGTTTCCTTTCAAGCGGTGTAGATTCAAGCTATGTTGTCAAAGAAATGAGCAAGAATAATAATGTGCGTACTTTTTCCGTAGGATATGAAGAGGAAAAATACTCCGAGCTTAAATATGCTCAGGAGTTTGCAAAAACAGCAGGTGTTGAAAATTATATCAAGAAGATTTCTGCTGATGAATTTTTTGAAGCGGCTCCTACCGTTCAGTATTATATGGATGAACCTCTGCCAAATCCTTCTGCTATTGCCCTTTATTTCCTTACAAAGCTTGCTTCAGAGCAAGTAAAGGTTGTTCTTTCAGGTGAGGGTGCAGATGAACTTTTCGGCGGTTATCATTATTACAAAGACCCGCTTAATTTTGAGAATTATCAGAAACTTCCTCTGGGACTGAGAAAGTGTGTTGCAAAGGCGGCAGAAAAGATGCCACGCTTTCACGGCAGACGCTTTCTTATGCGAGGTGCACAGGGGATTGAAGAAAGCTTTGTCAGAAATAATTATGTTTTTCCCTTTGATGAGAGAAATGCAGTTCTTAATCCGGATATTCCGGCTCCAAATCCTGCAACATTTACAAAACCATATTTTGATATGTGCAAGGATGTTGATGATGTAACAAGAATGCAGTATGTTGATATGCAGACCTGGCTTGTACAGGATATTCTTGTTAAGGCAGACAGAATGTCAATGGCAAATTCTTTGGAGCTTCGTGTTCCTTTCCTTGATAAGGAAATGCTTAAGGTTGCTCTTTCAATTCCCACTGAATACAGAGTATCAAAGGAGCAGACAAAAATTGCTCTGCGTGGTGCAGCACTCAAACAGGTGCCGGAGAAGACTGCGAGTATGCCCAAGACCGGCTTCCTTACTCCTCTTAATGATTGGCTTAAGAGAGATAAGTTCTACAATATGGTCAAAGATGCATTTACAAGTGATACAGCTAAGCAGTTCTTTGACGGTGACTATATTATGAGTCTTCTTGATAATCATAAGAGCGATAAAGAGAAGAATATGAAGCGTATCTGGTCAATATATTCTTTTATTCTTTGGTATGATAAGTATTTTGTAGAGAATTAACGGAGGTAATTTTATGTTTACACCAAAAATAAGATTTATTGTAATGAGTGATGTTCATGTCAAGCCTGAAAAGGATTGCAAAGAGCTTGAAAGACTGAAAAAAGGACTTGCTTCGGCATATAAATATGCCGAAAGCTGTGATTATAATAAAATTGATGCGTTTTTTGTAGTAGGTGACTTCGCAAACAGAGGTGCAGAGCAGGAAATGCTCAACTTTAAGGAGGTTACTGATACATACTTAAAGCCTGAAACCGATATGACAATAGCTCTTGCGAGCCACGAATACCACGGTGAAGGTGAAGAGGCTGCAAAAGAGAAATTAAAGAGAATTTTCGGTATGCATTATGATGCTCACAAAGTAATCAACGGATTCCACTTTATTTCAGTTTCATCTACAAGAGGCTGTGAGTTTGACGAACCACAGGTGGAATTTGCACAGCAGGCTCTTGAACAGGCTGCGGAAGATGCTCCCGAAGCACCTATTTTCTTCTTCCAGCATCCCCACATTACTGATACGGTCTCAGGCAGTATTTATTGGGCTGATGACGCTCTTTATGCTACGCTTATGAATTATCCTCAGGTAATTGATTTTTCAGGTCATTCACACGCTCCGGTAAATGACCCCAGAAGTATACATCAGAAGCATTTTACAGCTCACGGTACAGGCTCTTTGAGCTACTTTGAGCTTGACGAGTTTGATAAGTATTACGGCACTGTTCCTCCCGATTCTCAGAATTGTGCACAGTTCCTTATTGTTGAAGCAGATGATGAAAACAGAGTCAGAATCATGCCTTATGATATCTTGACAGATAATTTCTTCCCCTGTATTCGTGAAATCGAAAAACCCTGTGAGCCGGATACTTTTGTTTATACCGATGAACGTTATCTCACAACAGTGAAGCCCCACTTTAGTGAAAATGCAAAGGCATGGACAGAGGCTTCAGAAGAGGGATTGAAAATTACTTTCAATCAGGCAGAAATTGAAGAGGACTATGTTAATGATTACAAGGTTGTTGTAAGAGATGAGAACAACCGCATCGTAAGACAGCTTGCTGTTTGGTCAAGCTATTATCTTTACAATATGCCTGAAACTGTTAGCGTTCTCGTAAAAAACCTCAAGCCGGGCAAATACAGTGCAAAAATTACGGCAAGCGGATTTTGGAACAATAAATCCGATAATGCCCTGGCTGTAGAATTTACAGTCTGATATCATACATAAAAACTCCCGAAACTTCATTTTATAAAGCTTCGGGAGTAGTTTTTTAATCGTAATTTCTTATGAGAGATTTAACCTTGCCGAGAATTGCTACCTCATCAATAATGATCGGTGCCATTGTGTCATTTTCCGGCTGAAGGCGGAAGTGACCGTTTTCTTTATAGAATCGTTTGACTGTCGCTTCATCTTCAATCAGTGCAACAACGATTTCTCCGTTATTTGCAACGGGAGTTTTCTCAACTATTATTATATCACCGTCAAAAATACCGGCATTTATCATGCTTTCTCCTCTTACATGAAGAGCGAAGAGAGATTTGTCTCTTGAAACAGTGCCGGAATATGTAACATATCCTTCAATCTGTTCGACAGCAAGAATAGGCATACCTGCGGTAACTGTACCTAACAGCGGAACCTTTGTGGTATCATCAGCGGCAGGTCCCAACACTCTTATTGATCTTTTCAGCATGGGATCACGCTCAATATATCCTGCTTTTTCAAGTGCTATGAGGTTTGCCTGCACAGATGAGGTGGACTTGAGTCCCACTGCTGTGCAAATTTCACGCACAGACGGGGGAACTCCGTTCTGAGAACGTTCTGCAAGAAATTCGTATATTTTTTTTTGAGTGGCATTTATTTCTTTCATAAAAAAATCCTCCCGAAATACAAGCAAACTTTTGTTCAGATACATTTTAACATACTTTTTTGAAAAAAGCAAACATTTGTTTTAATTTTTTTCAGAAAAATTTAAAAAAAGTTCCTCTTTTTTAAAAACTCTTGTAAATATACAATAATTATAGTAAAATAAATTATAATTGTTTTTAAATTGCTTGGTATATTTACTAAGTTACATGATATTTTGAAAATACTCAAAAAACAGGATTGAATTATGTCAAAAAAATTTTTTAAATCAAATAAAAAAAGGATAACGGGACCAAAAGTTTCACACACAAAAGGATATTACAGATTTTCAAAAGAATTTCCTTCCGTAACGGACAGTGAAGGATATCGTGATAATGATATTATCATCAATTCACCCGAAAAAAGAACGGCAGTGCGTCGCAGACTTGCTTTTCTGTTCGTTTGTATTTTTGTTATCTCATTTTGTGCAACGGCGTTGTGTGTCTCCATCTCAAAGCTTCCCGTACAGGAGACAAATGAGGAGCTCTCTACACAAACAGAATCTGTCCCTGCTGTTACACTTGATAAGGTTCTCGCATTCAGCGGAGAAGTTTTGTCTTATTCAAATTGTGAGGGTATTATAAGTGAATGCAGAAGCACAGGTGCGACAGCAGTCATAATTGATTTTAAAGATGCTCAGGGATATTTTTATTTCAAGCCTTCTGTCAGTCTGTCTGCTGAAGCACTTTCAACAGTTGCCGAAAATCCCCGGACTATTATTGAACAGCTTCAATCTGAAGGCATCAGTGTTTATGCTTCTGTCTCTTGCTTTGCCGATGATATTTATGCCAGAAACAATCAGGGGATTACTGCTTATGTTACTTCTGTTGACGACCTCAGAAACGAAACTCAATCTATCTGGTACGCAGGAGAAAACGGCTCGAATGCTTGGCTGAGTCCTTTTTCAAATGAGGTTTGTTATTATCTTACGACTGTTATCGGTGATGTAGCTGCACTTGGTGTAGACGGAATCGTTTTTGACAATGTAGCTTTGCCTGTAAGTGCAGAGGAAGATAATGTTCGCTTTGCTTTGTCTTCAGAATATGAAGTCAGCGTACAAGAGAAAATTGCAAACTGGCTTTCTTATACTATTTCAACCGTAAGCTGTGACACTGCGTTTACTATTTCAGCAGCCCAGCTCTTGTCAGATTATTCCAAAGAGGAGATTCCGGCATATTACAGCTCCGGATGTGATTATATTCTTTTTGATGTTAGACCGTCTGATGCTCAAAAAGGTGTTGCAATTGATGGATTGCAGTATCTTGAACCGGAAAAGACTCCGGGCGAATATATTACTGCAGTACTTACTGCAGGATTTGAGTTTTTCTCTGCAAATGAAATAGATTCAAAGATTATTACTGTGCTTGACGATAATTCATCTCTTGATATTCAGTTGTCAGCCGTAAGTCAGTTTGATGTAAAAAGCATTATACTTTAATTATAGTTTAGGAGATGTGCATATGTTCAGAAAAAAGAAAGAGGCACCTATGCCTGTTGAAACAGTCAGAAGAGTAACCCTCGATGAGGTCTTGCTGGGTTTAACTCTTGATGAAAAGATTGCTCTTGTGTCCGGAAAGGATTTTTGGCACACTGTTAATGTTGACGATTCTCCTGTAAAAGTTCCTTCTGTAATGGTAAGCGACGGCCCTCATGGTTTGCGTAAGCAGAATACTGCAGCCGATAATCTGGGTGTGAACGACAGTATTGTTGCTACTTGTTTCCCGTCAGCGGCAGGTCTTGCATCATCCTATGACACTTCACTTATGGAGCATTTGGGACAAACTCTCGGTGAAGAGTGTCAGGCAGAAGATGTTGCCGTGATTCTCGGTCCCGCAATCAATATAAAACGTTCACCGCTTTGCGGAAGAAATTTTGAGTATTTTTCGGAAGACCCTTATCTTGCAGGAAAGATGTCAGCTGCATATATAAAAGGTGTTCAATCAAAAAATACCGGTGTATCTCTCAAGCATTTTGCCGTAAACAATCAGGAGAGAAGAAGATACACTGTTTCTGCTGAAGTTGACGAAAGAACGCTCAGAGAAATTTATCTTGCCGGATTTGAAACGGCTGTCAAAGAGGCTCAGCCTTGGACAGTTATGTGCTCTTATAACAGGGTTAACGGCGAGCAGGTTTCCGAGAGTAAAAAATTACTTAACGATATTCTTCGTGATGAATGGGGCTTTAAGGGATTTGTTGTTTCTGACTGGGGTGCAGTGAATGACCGTGTTAAAGGACTTAAAAACGGTCTTGACCTTGAAATGCCCGGAACATATGGCATGAATGCAAAAAAAATCAAAGCAGCAATTGAGAACGGAACTCTTGATGAGGCTGAACTTGATAAAGCAGTAAGAAGAATTATAAATCTTGCTTTTAAATGGACTCAGAATAAGCTTGATTGCGAATATGACCGAGAAGAGCATCACAAAAGAGCCAAAGAGGTTGCTCTTAAAACTATGGTTCTTCTTAAAAATGAGAATGACATTCTTCCTCTTGATACAAAAAAGAAAATTGCGTTTATCGGTGAATACGCAAAAAAACCGAGATATCAAGGCGGCGGAAGCTCTCATATAAACACATATAAAGTAACAGACGCTTATCGCCAGTCTCTTAAATATTGCGACATTGTGTATGCGGACGGTTTCGGCGTTGAGGATAAAAAAATTAATCCGGAGCTTGTGAAAAATGCAATGCGTGTTGCTGCGGATTCTGATATTACGGTAATTTTTGCAGGTCTTCCCGAATACATCGAGTCTGAAGGCTTTGACAGAAAAGATATGAAGCTACCTGAATGTCAGAATTATTTGATTGAGCAAATAGCTCAGGTACAGAAAAATATTGTAATCGTTCTTCACAACGGTGCTCCTGTTGAAATGCCCTGGATAGATAAGGTCAGCGGCGTGCTTGAAGCATATCTTGCAGGTGAGGCTGTTGGTGAGGCAGAAGCAGATATTCTTTTCGGTGTTGCCAATCCCTGCGGTAAACTGGCTGAAACATTTCCTTTGAAGCTTACGGATACACCTTGTTATCATAATTTTCCCGGTACTTTTAACACTGTTGAACACCGTGAAGGGCTTTTTGTGGGTTATCGTTATTACGAAACAGCAAAAAAAGATGTGCTTTTCCCCTTCGGTCACGGTCTTTCTTATACAAAATTTGAATATTCAGATTTGAAAATTGATAAGATGGCAGTAACTGCAGCTACGGATACTGTTGAGGTGTCACTGTCTGTTAAAAATATCGGCACTGTTGATGGAGAAGAGATCGTGCAGATTTATGTTTCACCTGCAGAAAAAAAGATATTCAGAAGTGATATTGAGCTTAAGGGCTTTACAAAGGTTGCTCTTAAAGCAGGGGAGAGTAAGAGAGTAACAGTTAAACTTGACAATCGTGCATTTGCTTATTATAACATTGATGAAAAAGATTTTGTCTGTGATGACGGCAAGTATATTGTTATGGCAGGTGCATCTGTTGCAGATATCAGGCTTGACACAGAAATTGAGCTTGTGGGATTTGGCGTTCACTCAAACCCCTACAGCGAAGAGATAGACGCACTTTATAACAGCGGTGAAGTGCGGAATCTTACAAGAGCTGAGTTTGAAAAGCTTTTAGGCAGAACTCTTGATGTGAAAAAACCTGAAAAGCCCTACACATGGGATAGTTGCTTTGAAGATGCATTGGGTACAAAATATGTTGATGCTGTTTTTTCTGTTTTTGATATGCTTGCTGATAAGCTTGAAACAAATATCAGCTCATCCGAAATGATTTACAATGGTGCATTTGAAATGCCGATACGCTCAATGGTATACCTTTCAAACGGTCTTGTGAATGAGGGACTTGGTGCTGCCATGGTGGATCTTATGAATGAAGAACCCTCCGCATTTCCAAAACTCGCTGTAAACGGTGTTGCAGCCGGAATTAAGGCACTAAAGGGATTTGGGCAGTAAACGGTATCTTGTTAACCGACTGAATAATATTCTGCAGGGAATGACCAATTTCGGCATCCCCTGCAGATTTTAATTATCAAATATTAGCGAATTATGATTTCTTGTTATTTTGCAGGCGTGATGGATTGATTCCGTCTGCTTGATTATTTATGATATTTCCCTCCGGAGTTGATTTTATATCCTCTGTAAATCTGCTCAAGGAGCATTACTCTGAAAAGTCGGTGGGGGAAGGTCATTTTTGAAGCAGACATACGAATATCTGCACGTTTTTTGACATTTTCAGAGAGACCGTATGAGCCGCCGATGATGAATATTACTTCTCCGCCGTTCATTGCGGAAGAAGACAGAAGTTCTGCAACATCCTCGGATGAATATAACCTACCCTCAACACACATTGCAACAACTGTGCTGTTTGAGGGGATTTTTTTTAATATGGCTTCGGCTTCCTTTTCAAGTGCCGCTGAAATTTGAGTGTCGTTTGGGTTCTCGGGAAGATTTGCAGCCGGAAGCTCAATGATTTCCGTTTTGCAAAAAGCTTTGAGTCGTTTCATATATTCATCCGATGCGTCACGGAAAAATTTGTCTTTAAGCTTACCTATACAGATTATCTTAATGCTTTGCATCAGAGAATCACCATTCTTTCTCCCACTCCCACAGGTGCAACCTGCAGAGTGTAGTCAAGTCCTTCAACTGCTCCCATAGCTCCCAATGCTGTTGAAGTGCATTCCAGAGCGGCGGAGACGGTGTTGTTGTCACGGCTCAGATGTCCTAATACAACCCTTGTTGTACCTGTGTTAATGAAATGACAGGCTGCTTTTGCACAATCGTCGTTTGACAAATGACCTTTGTCAGAAAGGATTCTTTCTTTGAGGTAGTAAGGGTAGGGGCCTGCGTTGAGCATTCCTTTGTCGTGATTTGACTCGAGAAGTATTAAGTCGCTGCCGGTTGCTTTTTCAACAGTATCACAGGTTAAAACACCCGTATCTGTTATAACGGAAATTTTTCTTTCATCAGGGAGCGTTATTGAATATCCGCAGCTTTCTGCACTGTCATGTGAAGTGCGGAAACTCTGAATTTCCATCCCTCCTGCTTCAACGCCATTTTCGGGTATTACAAATGACTCAAAATTACCTTTGAGATGTCCGCCTTTTTCCAAAGCGTTGAGCGTACCTTTTGAAGCATACACGGGAATGGAATATCTTGAAGCAAACACACGCAATGCACCGATGTGGTCAGTATGCTCATGTGTAATGAAAATTGCTTTTATGCTTTCCGGCTCAACGGTGATTTTGTTGAGGGCAAGTGTAAGTTGTTTCGCATTTGTGCCGGCATCAATGAGTATTCCGCCACCTGAATGGCCTATGTATGTACTGTTTCCGCTGCTTGACGAGCATAGTGTGCAAAATCGAGACATGAGAACCTCCCTAAAAAATAAAGGACACTTTTCGGTGTCCTTTTTTGTCAGCTTGCGCTGTTTGTAACTACTTTTGGCTCTTCGTCGGGGAAATCAACTTTACTTATATCGACACCCAAACCCCTGAGCTTTTCGACTACATTTTCGTAGCCTCTTTCAATATGGTATATATCTTCAATAACTGTTTTGCCGTCAGCACACATACCTGCAATAAGCATTGCTGCACCTGCTCTTAAATCATCAGCTCTGATGGGAGCTGCGTGGAGCTTAGGTACGCCGGTGATGATTGCCGCTTTGCCTTCGATTTGAATGGAAGCCCCCATTCTGATAAGCTGGTCAACATATCTGAAACGGTTATCCCATACACCGTCAGTTACGATGCTTGTTCCCTCGCTCATTGCAAGGAAAGTAGTCATCTGAGGCTGCATATCTGTGGGGAAACCGGGATGAGGCATTGCTGTAACTTTGCAGGTGCCGCATCTTTTATCACTTATAACTCTGACGGAATCATCATTTTCGATGACGGTAACACCGCATTCTCTGAGCTTGGTGGTTATTGATTCAAGGTGCTTTGGGATAACATTCTTTATAAGAACATCGCCCTTTGCTGCTGCTGCAGCAACCATAAATGTGCCGGCTTCAATCTGGTCAGGGATGATAGAATACGAGCAACCGTGGAGTGAACGAACACCCCTGATTTTGATTACATCCGTTCCTGCACCCGTAACATTTGCTCCCATAAGGTTGAGGAAGTTAGCAAGGTCAACTATATGAGGCTCTTTTGCTGCATTTTCGATGATAGTTAAGCCTCTTGCTTTAACAGCCGCCAGCATAACATTCACCGTTGCACCTACAGAAACTTTATCGAAGTAGATCGCACTGCCTGTAAGCTCTTCAGCCTCGGCATCAATCATTCCGTTGTCATTTGTGATAGATGCACCAAGCTTTGCAAAGCCTTTGAGGTGAAAATCAACAGGTCTGACACCGCCGAAGTTGCATCCGCCCGGCATTGCTACCTTTGCATGGCTGTATCTGCCCAAAAGTGCACCTAAAAGATAGTAGGATGAGCGTGAATACTTAGTCATTTCATAAGGAATGACATATGAACCGATGTATCGTGTGTCAATCTCTAATGTGTTTTGATTTATATAACGAACGGAAGCTCCCATCTCAATGAGAATTTTCACCATAACCTGAACATCCCTGATATCAGGAATATTTTCGATTCGGCAAATATCCTCCGCAAGAATTGTAGCAGGAATAATGGCAACGGCAGCATTTTTTGCACCGCTTATTTCTATTTCACCGTGAAGCTTCTTACCGCCGTTAATAACAAATTTCTCCATAACGGTACTTCCTTAAAGAAAAAACATATTTGTTGCATACTATTCGATGTGCCTAACACACATATTGTATGCTTTATAAAATCTAAAAACAGTATATAACAGTATATAGTATACCACTGTTTGCCTAAAATTTAAAGTCTATTTTGAAAAAATATTTATAAGCTTTTCAATTTTGTTAAAAATGCCGTTTTTTAAATTTTTTACAACAAAATGTTCCTATTTTTAATTTGATGACCACAATATTTTGTGGTGAACATACTTTCGGCTTGATTTTTTCTTGAAATTATCGGATTTATTGTGTAATTTTACCAATAATGCCAATCAGTATGTCAGGCTTTCGGGAGTAACGTTGTTGATTATAGGTAAAAACATCTCGGCTTCGTTTTTTGCACCTTCAAGGGAGTGCTCTCTGTAATTACCGCACTCTATTGCAGATACACCGGGAATGTCTCCTTCATATTCTGCTATAAAACGAAATGCCTGCTGAGTCAGAGAGATTGCATCTTCCTGACTCATATCACGTACAAGAAAATAAAAACCTGTTCTGCATCCCATGGGACCGAAATAAATGATTTTATCGCTTAAAGGGGAATTCCTTACGAATGTTGCAAAAAGATGTTCAATGGTATGAATTGCTGCGTTGTCCATAACCTGTTCAACATTCGGTTTTCTTGTTCTTATATCATATGTGACAACATTGCCGTCAACTCTTGAGGTATACATACCTTTTTCCAGTACGGTGTGGTCAACTTCAAAACTTGCGATTCTTTTCATAATGTTATCCTTTCAGGATGATAATTTATATTATGTGTTTAATAAAATTTACGCCTTGCTCCCGCTCCAAAATATCATATCTGCCAGCAGAACGGCTCTGAGTGGTGCGGCTTCTGCACCGCCTATTTTCAAAGGTTGAGCAAGAAGAAAATATCTTCCGGGATTTACTTTTTTTAGGTCAAGATTTTCAACGATTGCTACATTCTCTCTTAAAAAAGCTTTGTGAGTAAGAGTTTGATTGCCGGAAATTCCTACGGAAAGTGAGTCTGTGCCGATAAGCTTTACTCCGGCAAATGCAATTTCTTCTGCAGCAGATTCCAAAAACCATGCTTTTCCGTTGCCTTTTACAAGTACTCTTTTTGCGTTCTTTGGAAAAAAATTGTTTATAAATTCACCTGTAATCGGACCTTCCGGAACTTCAATAACATAACAATCACCGATAAAAGCGTCAAGCTCTGCTTTGTCGATAGAATCACCGTCTTCAATAAAGTGAAGTGGGGCATCTGCATGGGTTCCGTTGTGAAGTCCTGTGTATATTGCAGATAAATTACAGGAATCACCGTTCTTTAACGCACTGACAACCTCGAGGGATACCTCGGGGTCGCCCGGATAAATATCACATTTTGTAATATCCTTTGAAATATCAATTATCTGCATAGTCTTACCTTATTTCAGATTTATCTTTGATTCTGTAAGCTGAACTGTGATGATGTATAAGAACGCCGTAACAATGGTTTTGAAATAAACACTTGTAAGACCTATGGTGGTTGCATTGGTGTAGGTGAGTGTTTCAACCAAGGCTTTGTCTACGGTCACGGAAATGCCGCTTTCTTCAATGATCAGCGTGATATCGCAAAGATTTTCAAGACCGTATGCGGCTCCTTGAATAACAGCAATTGTCAATGCAAGGTAAATTATAACGCCAAAAGTGCCGAATCTGTGGAACGGACTGATGTTTGACAGTGTTATTGCAAACATTATAAACATAACAAAAATGCAAGCATTGAAAAGTCCGATAATTGCACTGATGATAAGGTATTGCTGATAGATCTTTTCTGCACCAAGACCGAAGCTTTGAGCAAAAGAATATATCATCTCATACATTTCGGCTCCGCCCTGATCTTCAACAGTCCAGTAAATATATACTGCAACTATCGAAACCACAACGAGTGCATAGCTTATAATAACCCAAATCGAAGAAGTAAGCCACTTTGAGAAAACTAAAGAGCCGGTTCTGACAGGTAGTGTATGGGTAAGATACCCCTCTCTGCCGAAAAGGGTTTTATTTGCACCGAAAACAACAGAAGCAAATGTTACGATAACAGCCACGAATGCGACAAGAACAATTGCAATCGAAGCAATGAATTTAAGCACACCGCTGTTAACGAATGCTGACAGAAGCAACGCTACAACGGCAATTGCTGCGGCACCGTAAATATTGACCATTCTTCTTGCACCGTCTTTAAGGTCGTGTTTAATCAACTTCCCAATCATTTCCAATAACCTCCTTAAATACTTCCTCAAGGGATTTTCCGCTTTTTTTGACATTCTGAGTGGAGGTGTTTACAAGCACTTTTCCGTGACCCAAGATGAGAACATGATTAAAGCTTGCTTCCAGATCGTTCACCATATGTGTCGAAAGGAGCAGTGTTGACTTTTCTGCATAGTTATCCATAATCATGTTAAGGATTCCTTCTCTTGCGGCAGGGTCTACACCGCCCAAAGGCTCGTCAAGAAGATATAGCTTTGCTTTTCTTGACATTATCAGAAGAAGCTGAACTTTTTCCTGCATACCTTTTGACATAGTTTTTATTTTTTGCTTTGGATCAAGGTTAAAACGCTGAACAAATTCCATTGCCTTTACACGGTCAAAGTCGTAGAAGAAGTCGTTGAAATAATCTATAGCATCAATTGTTCTGAAATATTCCGAAAGATAAGTAGTATCGGGCAGGAATGCAGTGGTTGCTTTTGAAACAACACCGGGGACACTTCCGTTTACAAGGATCTGCCCCTGATAATCGTGAATGCATCCGGATAAAATTTTAAGAAGCGTTGTTTTACCGCATCCGTTAGGTCCCAAAAGACCGACAATTTTTCCGGTGGGAATATCAAAGGATATATCGTTAAGTACCGGTCTGCCTTTTACATAGGCTTTGCTCAGATTTCTTACCTTTATGGCGTATTCTGTATCTGACATAAAAAACTTCCCCTTGTTTTATTTGTTTACATTTTTTAACAGCTCCGAAAGTTTTTTCTCAAGCTGTTTTACATCATCGTCATTTTCAATAACTGTTTTTGCGGCGATGATATCATATTGCGAAATGCATTCTTCAAGTTCCGCTTTTAAAGCTGCATCGGCAGATTTTGCCGCTGTCTTTGCTTTTGGAATCAGGTTCCATCTGAGGTTTTTGATGTTTCTTGAACCGTTGAACTGAGGATATTTTTCCTTATTTACGCTGCCTGTAAGGATTTCTGCAATAAGATAAAGAAGAATGTCATTGCCCTGTAAATCAAAATGGCTCATATTGTTAAAGAACCATGTATTTTCAGGGAACAGGCACGCAGCAGCATCGGGCTTACTGTTAATTGACTTGCATTGTGCACCGATGGATGCTAAAGCTGTATCAACTATTCCGTCGGAGACGATTTCGCTTGATGCTGTTATGGGCAGAAGAGTTTTTCCGCAGCCGCAGATCTGATAGAATTTCATCCCTTTTTCAGACAGTGCTTTCAGATTGGCATTTATGTTTGCTGAGTAATTATGAAGCCGTGAAACCTTTTTATCAAGCTCACTGCCTTTTTTTATAAATGATGAATATATTTTTTCAAATCTGCTGTCGGGAATACATCCCCACATCATAGTACAGTTCAAAATTAAATTTTCTTTTAACACTTTCAAAGATTTTTTGACGGTGTTTTCAATAACATCCGGAGGAAGCATACCTGCCATTGAGGAAAGAGATTCAGCTTTGTCACCCATCAGAGAAAGGAGAGCATCGGTGTTGCTCAATGTCAGTTTGTCTTCAAATATATCTGCAATCAGCGATGAACCGTTCATGAAAGAAGCTACGCTGATAACTTTCTCTACTTCGTTTTTGTCTGAATATGCATCAAGATATGCCTTGAGGACAGTGCCGCCCAGGCTTATGCATAAAATATCAACCTTTTCTGCATTTGCGGAAGCTTTTACATGACAAACAAATCTGTCAAGCTCGTCTGCAACAGAATAAACATCACCGAACATATCGTAAGCAAAGAAGAATACATTTTCTTCTCCGATTTTTGAACTAACAGTCATTGCAGGAAAAGCTTTGCCGATTGCAGCTTTTTCCTTTTCATTACACTGTGCAAGACAGGAGTTTATTTTAACAGCATGAACATTGTGTTTTTTTGAGCCGTCAGGCTTTACGCCCATAGGTTCAGCTACACTTTCAACGATCTGTGCTACACTGTCGGAAAAACCGTTGTCTTTTCTGAAAAGAATCATTTTCATAAGTGAGCTTTTCATATCATTCAGGATTGCTTTTGTATCAAGCTTTACAGGCCACACTTTCTTTTCGGTATTGCCGTTGCTGTCTGTTATCTCAAGTTCGGACATTGCCGGACCGGGAATGATTATCAATGGATTGTAAGCCATAAAAGACCTCCGTATAAAACTACATTATATCTAATATATACTACCATATCAGATTGTTCATTTCAAGAGTAAGATTATAAAATTGTAATCCTAAATGTTGAATATCTTAAATTAATAAATCGTGTTGAAAAGGTGCTGTGAATATGGTATTATTTTATTAAGTAGGTGAGGAAAATGAAAAAAATTATATACTTAACAGTATCTGTTTTGATTCTTTTATGTGTGATGAATTTATCAGTTTATGCAGGTGATTATCTGGGTGATGTGAACCGTGACGGAAAAGTAAGTGCTTCTGATGCCAGAACAGTATTGCGTGCGGCAGCTAAGCTTGAAGCTCTTGATTCTATTCAGATGTTTATTGCAGATGTTAACGTTGACGGCAAGATAAATGCTTCGGATGCCAGACACATTCTCAGATGTTCTGCAAAATTGGAATATGCAGGTGCGATATTTATAGATTACGGTCCACAGGAGCCTGGCACCGGTGAAAGTGAGTCAGATGTCGCTTATCCTGCGGTAATAGATTCGCTGTTCAGTGATGAGTTTTATTTCAAAACATCTGAAGGCAGTGATGGTGATGTTATTGAAATGGAATTTGCCGTTATCGGTGACGAAGTTGAAATTGTAATGAGTACAGATGGTCTCTCTCTTCCCATGTACCTGAAGGATGGCAGTATTTATTTAAAATTCGATTATAACGGAACCCTCACTTATTGTATTGTTACGCAAGACGTAATGAGTTCAATGGGAATGGATGTGGAGCTGAGCGACGTTGTTCTTGCTGTTGATTTTGGTACAAGAGCTGATTATGTTTCTGTTTCTTGTTATAAAGAGGAGCTGGACGGTGCTTCATATAGTGTGTATGCTTTTGCAACTGATGATGGAGAAACGGTCTGCTTCTATGCGGATGAGGATGATAATATTAAATCTTTTGCCAGAAAGGATGCAGACGGTAATGTCACTGCATATATGACAGTTGATTCCATTTCCGATGAGATACCTGAAAATATGTGTACTGTTGATGGCTACACGAAGGGAAATTATGCAATGTTTCTGTATGCAATGGCAATTGATACAGAAAAGTAATAATTAAATAAATATATAAGTTTAGGCAACAGAAGACAGTGCTCTGTTGCCTGATATTTTTTGATTTCAGCAGTTTAATTTATTCCCACATTTCCGAATTTGTCAAACATCTCAACTACTGTTTCTCTCAAATTTCTGTGTTCGGGAAGAGAGAGCTCAGGGTCTGCAAGAATAATATCCTGAGCTTGTTTCTGTGCGGCGTAGAGAATTTTCGTGTCTGAAACAATGTTTGCGATTTTCATTTCCGGCAATCCGTGCTGCCTGGAGCCGAGAAAATCTCCGGGACCTCTCTGTTTAAGATCCTCTTCGGCAATTCTAAAACCGTCATTTGTTTGACTCATGACATCAAGCCGTTTTGCGGCTTCTTCATTTTGGGCATCGGAGACCAGAACACAAGTGGACTTGAACTGTCCTCTGCCGATTCTGCCTCTGAGCTGGTGAAGCTGAGAAAGACCGAATCTTTCAGCGTTTTCTATTATCATGACTGTTGCATTGGGAACATCAATGCCGACTTCAACCACAACGGTTGCAACCAACAGCTGAATCTCGCCTTGCGCAAAGCGACGCATTACATCGTCCTTATCCTTTGACTTCATTTTGCCGTGAAGAAGTCCGACTCTGTAATTTTCAAAAACTTCTTTTTGCAGAAATTGAGCATATTCCTGTGCCGGTATAAGCTGCGTGTCGCCCTCTTCCACAAGAGGACATATAACATAGCCCTGTCTGCCTTCGTCAAGGTGATTTTTTATAAATTTGTAAAGTCTTTCATGGTAATCACTTGTAACACAGTAGGTTTTAATAGGTTGTCGTCCTTTTGGTAATTCATCAATAACAGAAATGTCCAGATCACCGTAAATAATAAGCCCTAATGTTCTGGGAATGGGTGTTGCCGACATAACGAGAGTATGAGGATTCAGACCTTTTTCAGCCAGAGCCGTCCGTTGATTTACGCCGAAACGGTGCTGTTCATCAGTGATTACAAATCCCAGTTTTTTAAATTCGACGTCATTGCTGATGATTGCATGGGTGCCTACTACAAGGTCGATGCTTCCGTCAGCAAGCCCTTGCTTTATCAGTTTTTTCTGTGAAGCTTTCACTGAGCCTGTAAGAAGTGCAATATTGATTCTGCCTGCAAAGATTTTTGACAGCGATTTTGAATGCTGCTCCGCTAAAACCTCCGTAGGCACCATCAGTGCACATTGGTAGCCGTTTTTGACAGTGTTGTAAATAAGTGCCGCCGCAACACTTGTTTTTCCCGAACCGACATCACCCTGTAAAAGTCGATTCATAGGCTTATTATTTTTCATATCTTGTGTGCATTCGTCAATACAGCGTTTTTGTGCGGCTGTGAGTTCGTATGGAAGATAAGAAAAAAATTCTTGAGTAACGTCATTTGTGATTGTTACCGAAGTGGTGCGTCTGCTTCTCTGACGAAGAAATAAGAGTCCGAGCTGTAAGCCTAAAAGCTCTTCAAATATCAGTCTGCGGCGTGCCCCCTTGAGGTCTTCCTCATTATTCGGAAAATGCATATTGATAAGAGCTTCTTCAAGAGGCATAAGCTTGTATTTAGCAATAAGATACTCCGGAAGCGTGTCTTCAATACTGCCTGTAAGTATGGAAAATGCGTTTGCAGTAACAGTTTCAATTGTTTTTGTGCTCAGTTTTTCAGTTTGTCTGTAAATGGGATGAATCTTTTCGTTATTGCTTGCTTTTATAAATCTGGGGGAGAGCATTTCTCTGCCACCTATTATGTTCTGATTGATTTTTCCGAAAAATAAGTACTCTTCATTTTCAAAAAGCTGATTTACAATGTATTTGTTGTTGAAAAACGTCAACATAAGTATGCCTCTGCCGTCTGTGGCGGAGGCTTTGAAAATCATCATTCCGTTTTTGGTTTTTATTCCTTTTGGGGCGTTTGTGATTGTGGCTTTGATGCAGCACTGCTCCCCGAATGGGGTATCCATTATTGGTGTTATCTTGCTCCAGTCTTCATAATCACGGGGAAAATTGTACAGCAGATCACCTACCGTATAAATCCCCAGTTTTTTGAACTTTTCCGCCCTTGCATCGCCCACGCCTTTTACATACTTGATGTCTGTTTTAAAGTCCATGATCAATCAAAATCAAACAGGTCTGTGGAAAGATATCTCTCACCTGAATCCGGAAGAAATACAACAATATTTTTTCCTGCACTTTCAGGACGCATTGCAATTGTTGAAGCGGCAAAAAGTGCTGCACCTGATGAGATTCCCACAAGCAGACCTTCTGTCTGAGCTGCTGAACGGGCTGCATTATATGCCTGCTTGGTCGTTACGTCTATAATGTCATCAATTATGTTCTTGTTAAGAATTTCGGGGACAAAATTCGCTCCGATACCTTGCAGAGAGTGAGGAGCAGGAGCTCCGCCTCTGAGTACGGGTGAATCCTTAGGTTCAACAGCAATAATTTTTGTCAGTTTATTAAATGCCTTGAGAGTTTCGCCTACGCCTGTTAAAGTTCCTCCCGTACCTACGCCGGCGACGAAATAATCGACCTGTCCGTAAGTGTCATGAAGTATCTCTTGGGCAGTTGTGATTCTGTGAATGTTAGGATTGGCGGGATTTGAGAACTGTGAGGGAATATATGCGTGTTCATATCCTGCTGCAAGCTCATTTGCCTTGTCAACGGCACCCTGCATTCCCTTTTCACGAGGAGTAAGCACAAGCTCAGCGGAAAGGGCTTTAAGAAGCTTCATTCTTTCCTGCGACATATTTTCAGGCATTGTGAGAATCAACTTATATCCCTTAACGAGTGCAACATAAGCCAAACCTATACCTGTGTTTCCGCTGGTCGGTTCAATTATAACAGAGTCCTTTGTTAAAAGTCCCTTGTTTTCAGCATCTTCGATCATTGCAAGAGCAACTCTGTCCTTTGCACTGCCTTGGGGGTTGAAATATTCAAGCTTTGCAATAATGTTACCGTAAAGACCGCAGCCCGCCATAAATCTGTTCATTTTGAGCATGGGGGTCTTTCCGATAAGCTCTGTAAGATCGTTTGCAATATATTCCTTCGGTCTGAAACCGAAGCCGTAAGTAAATTCACTCATAATAAACACCTCTGTAATTAATATCATATCACATTTATTGATAATATACAATAATTAAATAATAATAATGTTTAATTTTATTACTTTACTATTCTTTTGATATGTGTTATTATAGAAAAAACAGGGGCGAATAAGATGAAAAAAGTATTAAACAAAAAAATTGCCGCCGTTATTGTGGTTGTTGCAGCAGCAGTTTTGATTGCGGTTGTGATTTGTGACGGGGTTGGCGAAATCAAAGATGTTTCTTTCTCCGGATATGTGATGGGTTCTCAAATAACCGGCAGTATTTACGGTGCATCCGATTCATCTGTAGGTGAAGCTGTTGTCTCTGTAATTGAAAAAGAAGAAAATGAGTATATTTCAAAATATAAGGAAACCTCGGAGATTTATAAGCTTAATGAAAGTGGCAGCGGAGTTTTGTCTGAACATACGGTTAAAATCATTGAGCAATCTTTGAAGCTTGCGGAAAAAAGTGACGGTGCATTTGATGTAACTGTAGGTGCACTTTCGCAGCTTTGGAATTTTGACAATTACACACAAACTGTTCCGCAGACAACGGAAATTCAAAATGCACTTTTCACATGTGATTATGAGCAGATTATTATTGACGAAAGCAAAGTCACTCTTGCCGAAGGACAAAAAATTGATTTGGGTGCCGTAGGCAAAGGCATTGCCTGTGATGATGCTCTGGAAGTGCTTAAAAAAAATGATGTCACGGGTGCAGTCATATCTGTAGGAGGTACAGTCCTCACATATGGGGAAAATCCCGATGCCGAGCACTGGACAGTGGGTATACGTTCTCCTGAAAAAGACGATTCAGCGGTGTTTATGAAACTTAAAATCGAAGGTACGGCATTTGTGTCTACTTCAGGCAGCTACGAAAAATATTTTGAAAAAGACGGTAAGCTGTATCATCATATTCTTTCTACCGAAACGGGTTATCCCGTTGAAAACGGACTTATAAGCGTTACGGTAATTGCCGATAGCGGACTTTGTGCTGATGCTCTGTCTACCGCCTGTTTTGCTTTGGGTATTGAAAATTCTCTGCCTTTGCTCGAAGAATATAATGCGGATGCAGTTTTTGTTGACAGTGAAAACAGAGTTTATGTGACAGGGAATTATATTGATAAATACGAGATCAGTGATGGTTATGAAGATAAATATGAAGAATATTCCGCTGTTTCGGCGTACTGATCTGATTGTAATTGCCGTTTTGCTGTTAGCGGCAGGATTACTTTTTATGTGGAACGGATTATCAGAAGAC
>CAYVTA010000020.1:0-23825 GCA_964454355.1 uncultured Eubacteriales bacterium
TTTTTAATTTTTTTGAAAAAAGTATTTAAAATTACTTTTTTATATGTTATAGTTTACTAAAAAAGGTGAAGGAAAAGAATCAAAAAATGAAAATTGCAACAATAGGTACTTCTTGGATAACAGACAGTTTTATCAAGTCCTGCGGCTATGTTTCCGATGCTGAAATTTATGCCGTTTATTCGAGAAATGTTGACAAAGCAGAAAAATTTGCAGCCGAACATGGTGCTCAGCTGTATTATTCTTCTCTTGATAAAATGCTTGAAAATAATGATATTCAGGCTGTTTATATAGCAAGCCCCAACTGTGCTCATTTTGAACAGGCGAAGAAGTGTCTTCTTTCAGGAAAACACGTTATATGCGAAAAGCCTGCTGTTGTAACAAGTGCACAGCTTGCGGAGCTTTACTCATTGGCAGATAAGAAAAATCTGATTTTTCTTGAAGCTATGAAATCTATGCATTCTGACGGACTTAGCATTATTCTTGAAGAATTGAAAGATATTGGTGATATAAAGACTGCCACCATTGATTTTTCTCAGCTTTCATCAAAATATCCTGCTTATAAAAGGGGAGAGAATCCCAATATTTTCAATCCTCAGCTTTGTACCGGTGCTCTTATGGATTTGGGTGTTTATAATGTGTATTTTGCTCTGGAGCTTTTCGGTGAACCGGAAAAGGTTATTTCCCACTCCGATTTTTTACCCTCCGGTTCTGATTATTCGGGTACTCTGATCTTTGTATATACTGATAAGACCGTAACCGTAACATATTCAAAGGTAGCAAACGGATTTGTTCCAAGCAAAATTCTCGGTGAGAATGGGGCTGTAACCGTAAAATCTGTTTCAAAGCTTACGGGGGTCAGCAGACATTATAATGACGGCACGGTTAAAGAACTTTATCCCACTGTTGACGAAAACCTTGTAATGTCAAAGGAAATAAAGGCATTTACAGATTTTATTAACGGAAAAAACATTGATTACTATAATTACTGCAAGGAGCTTTCTATAAAGGCGTGCAGAATTATGGAAAACATAAGAAAAGAAAACAATTTCGGATTCTAAGGAGGATTCGTGTATGCTTTATAAAAAAAATACAGAAAAGACTCTTTCTGCTGAACTTTTTAAAAATCCCACAAGCGAATACAGAGGCACTCCATTCTGGGCTTGGAATGCAAAGCTTGAAAAAGAGGAGCTTTGCCGTCAGATAGAGGTTTTTAAGGAAATGGGTCTGGGCGGATTCCATATGCACGTAAGAACCGGTATGGCTACGCCGTATCTGACAGATGAATACATGGATATTGTTAAGTGCTGTGTGGAAAAGGCAAAAGATGAAAAAATGCTTGCATGGCTTTACGATGAAGACAGATGGCCATCAGGTGCTGCAGGCGGATATGTTACAAAAAATCCCGAGTACAGATCAAGATATTTGCTTTTTACCAATAAGTCTTATGAGGAATGTACAAATATTCATGTCGATACCGATTCTCGTGCTGCCGGAGGAAGAAACGGAAATGGTGAGCTTTTGGCTGTTTACGATGTTAAGCTTGATTCCGCAGGCTTTCTTGAGTCATATAAAAGGATAGATTTCAGTGATGCTGCAGAGGGTGACAAATGGTATGCATATGCTGAAACTTGTTCATCTTCAAGCTGGTATAATAATCAGGCATATGTTGACACTCTTAATAAAAAGGCAATTGAAAAGTTTATTGAGGTTACACATGAACGCTACAAGGAAGTAATCAGTGATGATTTCGGTGAAGCAGTTCCTGCGATTTTTACCGATGAACCACAGTTTTCACGCAAGCGAACATTTAATAATTCAACTGACAAGGATGATGTAACTCTTCCATGGACAACCGATATTCCAGAAACATACAAGGCAATGTACGGCGATGATATACTTGATTTTATTCCGGAGCTTTTCTGGGATCTTCCTGACGGAAATGTAAGTGTCCACCGTTATCATTATCATGACCATATTGCAGAACGTTTTGCTCAGGCTTTTGCTGACACCTGCGGAACCTGGTGCAGAGAGAACGGTCTTGCTCTCACAGGTCACATGATGGAAGAGCCTACCTTAAAGAGTCAGACTGCCGCATTGGGCGAAGCAATGCGCTCTTACAGAGGTTTTGATTTACCCGGAATTGATATGCTTTGCAACAGTCATGAGTTTACAACCGCAAAGCAGGCACAGTCAGCCTGTCATCAGTTTGGTAATGAGGGTGTTCTTTCCGAACTGTACGGCGTAACAGGCTGGGATTTTGATTTCAGAGGCCATAAGCTTCACGGTGACTGGCAGGCAGCTTTGGGTATTACTATAAGAGTTCCTCATCTTTCTTGGTTCTCAATGGCGGGTGAGGCAAAGCGTGACTATCCTGCATCCATTCATTATCAGTCCCCTTGGTACGGTGAGTATTCATATATTGAAGATCATTTTGCAAGAGTGAATACGGCAATGACAAGAGGAAAGCCTGTTGTTAAAGTAGGTGTTATTCATCCCGTCGAGAGCTATTGGCTTCATTGGGGACCTAACGATAAGTCCGATCTTATCCGAGAAACGATGGATAAAAAATTCCGTGATGTAACTGACTGGCTTCTTAACGGCAGTATAGATTTTAATTTTATCAGTGAGTCACTTCTTCCAATTCAGTGTCAAAAGGGTTCAAATCCTCTTAAAGTAGGTGTAATGGAGTACGATGCTGTTGTTGTACCCGATTGTGAAACTCTTCGAGCTTCAACTCTTGAACGTCTTGAGGAATTTAGAAAACAAGGCGGCAAACTTATATTTATGGGCACAGCTCCCGCTTATGAAAACGCAGTACCCTCTGAAAGAGGAAGAAAACTCTATAATGAAAGTATTAATATTACTTTTGGCAGAGCACAGCTTCTTACAGCTCTTGATGATAACAGAACAGTTACTCTCCGATATAAAAACGGAAGCTTGTCAGACGGATATATATATCAGATGAGACAGGATAATGACTGTAAATGGCTTTTTGTAGCCCATTCCTGTGAGCCTTACAACAAGGATGTCTTCGACAGCAGCGATTTGCGAATTATTCTTAAAGGTGAAAATAAGGTCACTGTGTATGATACTGTTAGCGGTACAACATATCCTGCTGATGTTGATTACTCCTGCGGCAATACGATCGTCAAAAATGAAATGTTTGATTACGACAGTCTGCTTCTTAAAATTGAAGAGGGCAGAAATGACGCAGTAGTGTCCATGTGTGAACTCAAGGCAAAGACTTTAGTACCTTTCAGCCGCAGTGTTGAATATACTCTTGATGAACAGAATGTAATGCTTCTTGATATTTGTGAATTTAAGGTTGATGACGGTGATTATCTTCCTGAAGAGGAAATTCTCAGGGCAGATAATATTGCAAGAAGAATTGCCGGTATCCCTGAACGAGAAGGAAATGTTGCTCAGCCTTGGGTGATTCCGCCGGAAGTTCCTGAGCATTCAATAACTCTCAGATTTACAATAAATTCAAAAATTGATGTCAGCGGAGTTTCTCTTGCCCTTGAAGATGCCGAAGCTGCTGAGATTACTCTTAACGGTAATACTGTTCCAAGCACTGTTACAGGTTGGTATGTTGATAAATCAATCAAAACCGTTGCATTGGAGGGAATCGTAAAAGGTAAAAATATTCTGACTGTTAAACTGCCTTTAGGTAACCGAACAAACACTGAATGGTGTTACCTTATCGGTGATTTCGGTGTTAACGTTGTCGGTGCACAGTCAGAGATCTGTGAAAAGGCTGAAAAGCTTTCCTTTGGTGATATTGTAAATCAAGGCTTACCGTTTTATGGCGGAAATATTACATACCATATAGGTAATATCAATGCTGAAAACGGAGAACTGCAAATAATGGTTCCTCAGTACAGAGGTGCCCTTGTAAAAGTTCTTGTTGACGGTGAGGATAAAGGTAATATTGTTTATTCTCCAAACACACTTTATATCAGAGAACTTGAGAAAGGCGTTCATAAGGTTGATATAAAGCTCTATACGAATAGATTTAATGCTTTTGGTGCAGTTCATAATGCTGATGCAAAAATGTCTTGGCACGGACCTAATGCATGGCGTACCGAAGATGAATGCTGGACATATGAATACAGACTTAAAACAGTAGGTATTATTTCACAGCCCGAAATTAAAGTATAAATAAAAATGACCGTTTCTAATGGAACGGTCATTATGTATTAAGTCTGTGATTTTTTGCTTTTAATAAAATCCGGTGCCTGAGCAAGCAGTATAGCTGCAAACATAACCACACAACCCAACAGTTCTCTCCGGTTGAGTGTATTGCCTCTTATTATCCAATCCGCAAGGGCTGAAAAAACGGATTCGAGACTCATAAGAAGGGACGCCAAAACAGGGTTGCATCTCTTCTGACCGAGAATCTGAAGCGTAAATGCTGCTCCGCCTGAAAGTACACCCGAATAAAGCAGCGGACCGGCTTGAGATAAAACGGCATTGATATCAGGCTTTTCAAAAATAAGCATACATACAGTTGACAAAACAGCGGCAATGAAAAACTGGAAGCAAGAAAGCTTGATACCATCCACTCTGTCTGAATAATAATCTACTGTGAAAATCTGTGTTCCATAGAAAACAGCACAGAGAATAAGCATGAAATCAGCCGTTGAAATAGAAAGTCCGGCCCCCGGAGTTACTGAAATAAGGTAAAGTCCACCCACTGCGACAAGTACGCTCGCCCAAGATAATAAATGTATCTTTCTTTTAAAGAAAATACCAAATATAGGAACAATAACTATGTAAAGAGCAGTAAGAAATGCGGCTCTTCCCGTTGAAGTTTCTTTGCCTTGCATATCAATTCCGAATTGTTGCAGATTACTTGCAATTCCAAGTGCAAGTCCGCAGATGATTCCGCATCTTAAAAATGTTTTGTTGTGTACAGCCCAATCCTTGATATTTTTGTAGTTCTTTTTATTAAGCTTTGCTTTGCCGGTGTTGTTTGTTATAAGCATGACTGCACCAACTGATATAAAAGCAAGAGTGCATCTGATTGACTGAAATGTAAAGGAACCGATATCGCCGCCTTCGCTTTGAGCCACGAATGAAATACCCCATATCAAAGCAGCAAGTACAAGCAGAAATGGACTTAAAATTTTGAGTTGTTTTTCTTTATTCATTTGTTTTCACCTGAGATAATTAATTATTTTTATTGTTTTGGAGCTTTTTTTGTAAACTTTCGGTACTCGTCTCGCAACACCGCACACAACTTCGTAATTAAAGCTCATGGATTTGCTGCCGATTTCCTCTGCTGATATGGTGTTTTTACCGTCTGTTCCGAAAAGTATAACTTCATCGTCCGTTTTTACATCATCGATATCAGTTACATCAATCATAAACTGATCCATGCATACTCTGCCGACTATAGGTGCATATTGACCTGCAATGAGTACTCTTCCTGTGTTTGAAAGTGCCCTTGGATATCCGTCTGCGTAACCGGCCGAAACTGTTGCAATTCGACGTGTTTGAGTTGTTTTATAAGTATGTCCGTAACTGATTCCTTCACCGGCAGGAACGTCTTTGACATGGATAATGTGGCTTTTTAAAGTCATTACAGGAATTAAATTGATTTTACTTTTATCAACTTCTTCAGATGGATAAAGCCCGTAAAGGGATATTCCCATTCGTACCATATCGAAATGTTCGTCAAATTCGGATATTGCAGCACTGTTGCATAAGTGTTTTATAGGGAAGATGATTCCTCTTGTTTCGCATTTTTTTATAAAATCGCAATACCTGTTTTTTTGCATTTCACTCACAGCTTTATCGGTCATATCTGCACAGGCGTAATGTGAGAAAATTCCTTCAAGCACAATATTTTCAAGCTCTGAGACATATTTTATTGCATTTATTGATTTCTCATTCGGTGCAAAACCGATTCTTGTCATTCCTGTATCAATCGCAATATGAATATGAGCTTTTCTGTTGAGTTTTTTTGCTGATTCATTGATTTTCTCTGCTGAATCTTTTGAATAAACCGTAAGTGAAATATCATTTTTGATAAGCTCTTCATAATCGTCGGAATTTGTGTAAGATAGAATCAGTATCGGCTTAGTGACGGATGAATTTCTCAGTTCTATTGCCTCGTCAGCGGTTGCAACGGCAAAATAATCTGCTTTGTCAGCAAGAAGTTCTGCCAATACTGTTGCACCGTGACCGTAACCGTCCGCTTTTATAACTGCACACAGTTTAACATTATTATTTACGCATTTTTTCAGCTCGTTGAAGTTGTGTTCAACGGCATCGAGATCTATTTGAGCATAGGTTCTAATGTATTTATCCAAAATATCACCTTAAAACATAAGCTTGTATCCCAACCATGCAAGCTTCATTTTATATTTAAAATTAATTGTCTTTGCTTCTTTCTCGTTGACGGAAATAAATCTGACCTTTGTGCCGCAGCACGCTTGTGCAAGAAGCATTCTGTCAGCGTCTAAAATATTAAAATTATCTGCGGAAATTGTATTTCCGTTGATATCTTCAAGAAAAATCCCTATTTTGTCATCGAAAAATTTTACAGTATAGTCCTTATTTGAAATATCTTCTTCGCTGAGTATACGAATTTCTGCATCATCATCCGGAAAGTCAGGAAAATCAGGTGTGTCCGTGTGGCCCTTGTATTTACCTAAAAGCTGAGTTCTTTCAAACCTGAAATTAAGTACATCTCCTTGAGTAAGCTTTCTGCCCTCAAAGCCGCCTGTTGCTTTATCTAAATTTGTTTGGTAGCTGCCGTCAACCAAAGGAATATCAAAACCTCCTGCAGCAGCCATATAACCTCTGTAACCGTATCTGGCTTTTTCACTTGTCAACAGGTCTCCCTTTTTGACTTCAACTGCTTTATAAACAGGGAGGTCTTTTCCGTTAAGCTCCCATGCCATATCTGCTCCTGTAAGTGCAATAACACCATCTGCCGTAAATTTTCCGCAGATGCCCTCCTGTGTCATTTCAAGAACACCCTCCGCATCGGTGTTGCTTACCAGTCGGTTGGCTGTGATAATACTTTCATAATCGGTAAGACACACAGGAATTGCTGACTGAATTATTGTAAGCGTCCCTGCTGATTTTATTTTAATTCCCATAATTTACTCCTTAGTGCCGTCAGTGGCTTTGATAAAATCATCCATAAGATAAGTCTGAAGCTGTTTGAGCATCTGAGGATTTTTTCCGCCTACGGTTTTACCGTCTATTTCATTGACCTGTATACAAAATGCATCACAGCAAGTGATTATAACTTCGTCTGCGTTCATAAGTTCATCAATGTAATATTCTTTTTCTTCTACTTCATAACCAAAATGACGAGCAGCTTTTATGAGATTTGCTCTTGCAATTCCGGAGAGGATGAGGTTATCGGCAGGAGCTGTAATGAGCGTGTCGTTTTTTATAATATGTACATTAGAATGAGCACATTCCGTCACTCTTGAGTTTCGGTGAAAAATAGCTTCATCACAGCCTTGTTCCACAGCTTGTTGATATGCCATGATTGAAGGTATAAGATTAAGTGTTTTAATGTTGCAGTGAAGGAAACGGGTGTCAGGACAAGTGATGACTTTAAGCTGTTTGTTTATACCCATTATTTCCGAAGGCTCAATCATTATCCAAATGTTAGCCTTTTTGCCGTCTGTAGGAAATGCATGGTTCCGCAGTCCTGTACCTCTTGATGCTTGCCAGTAAACAAAACAGTTTCCGCAATCCATTTTTGCAAGCATTTCATTGAGAAGTGATTTCATTTCTTCTTTTGTGAAGGGAAGCTCGATTCGCATTAGGGATGCACTGTTATAGAACCTCTCAATATGCTCATCAAGTGTGTAAATAGTGTAGTTGCGTGAAAAGGCGGCATCATAGCAACCGTCACCAAAATAACAGGCACGGTCTGTCATGGGAACATTCATGTTTTCAATTTCGTCAAATTTGCCATTATACCAGCCAAGAGTTTTCAAATCAGCTTCTCCTTTTCATTACACACAAAATGGGCGCAGAACATATATGTTAATATACATTCAGCGCCGTGCTGTTTATATGATTATATTCCAATTTGTGTATTAAGTCAACAGTAATTTAATTTCACATGATGAATAGAATATGTTTTTTATAACAAAAAGAGGAACTGTAAAAAAAATACAGCTCCTTTTTGATTTTTATCCCATTGCACTTTCAGGTTCAGAGTTTTTTTCTGTATATGCAGATGTTTCTTCAGGTTGGGTTTGCATTTCGGTGCTTGATTCAATTTCAGATTCAGGCTCGTCAACAGGTATGTAATTTTCAATGCTGTCAAGTTTTGCAGCAATTCTGAGTATTATTCTTGCATCAGATGCAGAAATTTTTTTATTTGAGTCAATATCAGCTGCCAAGGATTCTTCTGCAGTGGGAGTGTAAAGACCGGCTGCAATTCTCAACGTAATTCTTGCGTCTGAAGCCGTAATTTTCTTGTCAGCATCAACATCTCCAAGATTTGCTTTTGAGTTAGCTTTTACAATAATATTGTAGCCGTAATCTGCAATCAGCTGAGGATAATCAACATAACAGATGTTAAGATCAGTGTATTTTGAGCTAATTCCGTTGATTCTGCCTGTTTCGGAATACTGCCACATTCCGTATTCACCCGTATAGCCGCATTTTCCTGTCCAGTCAGCAACCCATAATGCGTGTGTATTGAATAATGCCTGGTCAAAGTAGCTGTTTATCCATGAGGTAGAGCTGTAAACGCCGGAATAAATATTTGCCTCATCCATTCTCTCAAGATATGCCTTTGCAACAGAGTAAATTACTGTTTTACCGCAGTTTTCAGTTACTTTGTCCTCCATATCAATGTATGCAGGCATATCAAGCTCAATGTCATTGTCCTCAATTGTTTTTATTACAAATTCAGCTTCCTCAACAGCTTCTGCTTCAGTTGTCGCTGTTGAATAGAAGTAACAGCCGATATGTAACCCTTGTTCTTTTGCACCTTCATAATATTCAAGGAATTTGTCATCAATCAGAATCTCTCTTGTGACAGAACCTCTAAGACCGATTCTCATGATTACAGCCTGAATACCTTCTGCAGCAACCTTTTCCCAATCAATATCACTTTGCCATTTTGATACATCAATCGCTTTCCATTCTACGCTGTAGTTGCTGATATCGTGATAATCACCGTCATAGTATGAAACATAATCCATGCTCACCCAACCTGCATAATCCTTGTATGTTGCATATCCCCAATCATCCTTGAAGGATGTTATTTCAATAACAGTGCCGGTTGAGAGTTTTGTTATAACTTCACTTTCTGTAGTTGGTTCTGCCCTTAAATTAAGAGTTGATGCACTTACAGTATATGATCCCATTGCGTATTTTGATACAAAATCAAAATCGGGAGTTGCATAAGCGTAAATTTTTGAAAGGCTTACCGAATAAAGCTTTTTTTGTACCGAATTATTTTCATCGCCTATTACGGCTGTTATGTATTCGCTGTCACATGAAATTACAATTGCACAGGAATCGACTTGTGCACCGTCAGAGAAGAAAATTATATCTCCGGCAACAGGGGAGTAATCAGCTTGTTCGTTCAGATTTCCTGCTGTATCAAAGAAATCAAATAGCTCGGCTGCTGTTTCGGTATTGGGAATAACCGTTTCGGGGAAGGATGCTTCTCTTGCACACCAAGCGATAAATGCACTGTTCCAGTTTTCACTATCCGAATACTTTGAT
Organism: uncultured Eubacteriales bacterium; assembly: GCA_964454355.1. Lineage (GTDB taxonomy): Bacteria > Bacillota > Clostridia > Oscillospirales > Acutalibacteraceae > UBA1081. The sequence goes on from CAYVTA010000020.1 coordinate 9,721, forward strand.
TTGTCTTCGGTAGTATAGCCAATTTGAGTGAGTGCAACGGATGTAAAATCTGCACAGTGATCTCCGGTATTGATGTAAGTATTTTCATATTCTGCAAAACAGGTAATGATAGATAATAGCATAAGTATTATCGTAAGCAGAAATGTAATAAGTCTTTTCATAGAACTATTCCTTTACAAAAAAAATAGAGGTTGAACAACTCAACCTCTATTATGCAACATTTTTAGATGAATTACAAGGATTTTTTACAATATATTCAATAGAAAAATTTTCTTGAAAGCCATGATCGGAGTTTTATGTTTCTGTCTGCAAAACAGAAGAAAACTATAATTATGACACATGATACGGCAATTATTGTTGTTATATAGGTTACGTAGACGGAATAAGAGTAAATATTAACAATCAAACAAACATATATATTCAAAAACATACACACGGTAAAAACTGCAATAACAGATCTGATATTCGTTCTTTTTTTGCCAAAGAACCAAATCAAAAATCCTATTGCAAGGAAAACGCCAATATCAAGAGGTATTGCAAGATTCAAAAACCATCCTGTTTTCGGTGAATTGTAATAGTAAAACAAGAATATATACACTGCGGTTGCAACAGCATCTACGGCAACGATAAAAAGCTTGTATTTTGTTTTTAAAAAGAATGGAAAAATAAACAAAAACCATATCATTGCTGACGTTGCACCTACGTATACAGACCATAATGTGCCGGGTGTTAAAAGTAAATTTGTCAGCACACAGACAATATTCGGAATAATGATAAGCAGCGTTGCTATTATAGCACCGTAGCGTTTTCTTGAAGATTTTGGAATTTCTATTCTTTCCGGATAGGAAGGTTTACTTTCTTTTATATTATGAATATGTGGATTGATAATCGGTGTATCGCAAAGAGGGCAACTCCCGGCGGAATCCGACAGTTCTACTCCACAGTTTACACAGTAGGACATTTTTTCTCTCCTTAATTTTCTTTTTCTGCTCTTTTAATTTTTTTTGCTCTTTTGTAAATATAAGTTATTGTTTATTACTTTCAACTTTGACATGAATACCCTGTTTTATAAGGAAACGGAAAAACTCCCGTTCAACATCAGTATTTGTATAAGTGTTTGCAAATGTTATTGCCATAGTGTTCCCGATGGATGCACCGCCTACTCTTGCACCGTTAACCTTACCCGGAGAGGGCATGAGAATATAGCTTTCAATATGTTCATACATTTCATCGGGGAGCTTGACCACACCTACATTTGTAAAAACTGAAGTAGTGGTTTTTTCTGCACCGAATACAAAGAACAATCCGATAGCAAGATCTTTTACAACAAGAGGCAACATTCTCATAAATGGATTTTTTTCAAGCCCTGTATTTGAGGCAAACATAACCTGAAGATGTTTGGGATTGTTGGTCAGCCTCAGACTTAGTGACAGATGATGCAACACTTCTTCAAAAGTGTAATCGCCCCAATTGGGATCAATATCCAGATTATAATTTACTGAGAAGTTCCTTAATGTTTGAGACGGAAGCTGATTGCGGCAGTTTACAGGTATCTGCATACATACACCTTTTTGTTTTCTGCATTCAGCTTTTTGAAATTCTATGTGAAGATACATTAATATCGCTGCTAAGTATTCGGTTATTGTTACACCGTATTCCTTTGCTTTTGCCTTGATAACATCAACAGGAACATACCCTGTTGTTATAATCGATGTATGCTTCGGCATTTTCTCGCCTTTGCGGTGATAAGTCTGGAAGTAGGGGATTCGTTCTTTTGCTGTTTTTGAAGCATATTTTACAAAAGAATCCTCAAACTCTTCTGCTTTAGGCTGTTCGTTGATGTCAAATACCATTCCGCCGCAGGGAATATTGTATCCTTTCATTCGCAGATACTCTGCGGTTATCGTGCAAAGAAATACTGTAGCACCGTAGCCGTCTGTCAATGCATGGAAAATCTCAAGTGAGATCCTGTTTTTGTAATAGAATATTCTGAACAGATAACGATTGTTTTCATTGTACTTAATTCTTAAACAGGGATTGTTGGCATCCGGCAAAACAATCGGATCTTCGGGATTCTTTTCAATGTAATGCCAAAAAAATCCGTTCCGTATCCGTACAGCCATTGTAGGAAATCTGGGCAGACATTTTTTTACTGCTTTCAGGAGAAGAGCAGGGTCAACTTCTTCTTTTAAATTGACAGAAGTTCTGATAACATTTGACCAAGTTTTGTTTTGGCCAGGGAATATTGTTCCTGCATTATCAAGCTTAAACCATGTCTTGTTTTTAATATTCTTTTTAATTTTTTTCATAATATCAATCGAAATCGGTATTTTCGATTTCATAAACAAGCTCGTCAAGCAGCTTGTCTTCGCTAACCTTTCTGAGAATTTCACCTTTACGGAATATCAGACCGCATCCATCGCCTCCTGCAATGCCGATGTCGGCTTCTCTTGCTTCTCCGGGGCCGTTTACAACACAACCCATTATGGCGACAGTTATATTTTTATTACAGCTTTTTAGCCTTTCTTCAGCTTGAGATGCTAAAGATATAAGATCAATCTTTGTTCTTCCGCAGGTGGGACAGGAAACAAATTTTATACCTTTTTGTCTTATGTCTAAAGCACTCAGCAGATCATATGCAGCATCAATCTCTTTCTCAGGATCTGCTGTCAGAGAAATTCTTATCGTATCTCCGATTCCGTTGATAAGAAGAGCTCCAAGACCTGCAGATGATTTTATTATTCCCATTCGCTCAGTGCCGGCTTCCGTTATTCCGATATGTAACGGGTAATCACACATATCGGCAACGATTGAATATGCCTGAAATGATTTTCTTACATCTGAAGACTTGAGTGAAAGAACTATATTGTCGAAATCAAATTTTTCAAGCAGTGAAGCGTGATACATTGCACTTTCTGCAAGTGCTTTTGGAGTTGGTGAACCGTATTTTGCAAGGATATCCTTTTCAAGTGAACCTGAATTTACGCCGATTCTTATTGGAATGTTTTGAACCCGGCATTTATCTGCAACCGCTTTTACTCTGTCATCCGAGCCGATATTTCCGGGATTTATTCTGATTTTATCAACGCCTGCTTCTGCACATTCAAGGGCGATTTTGTAATCAAAATGGATGTCAGCAACAACGGGAATTTTCAAGTTTTTTTTGAGTTCATATACGGTTTTTACACATTCGACATCCGGAACAGCGGTTCTTATTATTTCACATCCCGCATTTTGGAGTCTCAGTGCTTGTTTAACACAAGCCTCAGCATCCTGTGCAGGTGTATTAAGCATAGACTGTATTGCTATCGGATTTTCTCCGCCAATTGCAATATTGCCTATCTTTACTTCTCTTGCATTTCTTCTTGAGTACACAAATATCACCCCGTAAACTATGAATCAGATTAAATTCATCCTATAATCAAATTTTTAATATCATTAAATGTTATTATTACCATCAGTAACATAAGAAGTGCAAGTCCTGCGGCATGAATATAACCCTCGTATTTTGCCGGAATTGGCTTTTTTCTTATAGCTTCAATGATGATAAAGAACAGTCTGCCGCCGTCAAGAGCAGGAATGGGGAGAAGATTGAATACGCCGACATTAATTGTGATAAGTGCCATAATATAAATTATCATATCAAAATTAGCTCCCGTTGAAACTGCCTGAGAGGTTACATCAGCAATAATTGAGACAGTACCTACCGGACCTGATAAATCATTTATTCCGTAGTGACCTGTTATAAGGTCAAAGAGCGTAAGCCAAACAAGCCTTGCAATTGATACTGTATCTTTTGCGGCTGTTGTAATAACATTAAGAGGAGTTTTTTCAACACCGACAATGACAAAATCATAAATTATTGTGGCGTTGCCGTCTTCATCGGTGGTTCGTTCAAACTGTACACCGTCAATTTCAATTTCTTCACCGTTGCGTTCAACAACGAAATCATAAATGCCGTCATCATCTCGCTGAAGACAATAGCTGATATCACGGCTTGAAAAAATAGAGGTTCCGTTGATTTTTTTTATGGTATCTTCTGCTTCAAGACCGTACTGTGCACTGACAGCATTTTCGTAGAAGCTGTGGATCTGCGTGGTTCCGATAAGGTCATCCATGCTTGTAAGAATAATAACGAAAATAAAGCCTAAAATCAGATTCATTATTGCGCCTGCTGCTACGATTATAAACTTTTTCCACCATTTTTTATTACAGAAAGCACCTTCATCTTCAGATGCCTCATCCTCGCCTTCCATGCTTACGTATCCGCCTATAGGCAGACAGCGAAGAGCATATTGGGTGTCGCCCTTTTTCTTTTTGAATATGGCGGGTCCCATACCCAGTGAAAATTCATTTACTTTTACTTTAAATATTTTTGCTGAAACAAAATGTCCAAGCTCATGTATTGCAATAATCAGTCCGAAGAACAGAATTGCCACAAGAACAGGCCAAACCTTGCCCCAGACTGCGGAAATATCAATAGAAAGTGAAAGTATATTCAATATCTTCAATCCTTTCGTGATACAGCGGCAATTACCGCCTCTCTGACGGCATTATCCGTCTCGTCAATATCATCAAGCGTGTAAATGTCGCTTTCTTTTGCCGCAGATGCACCTTCAAGAATTAAGTCAGGAATGTCGTTGAAGCGTACTTTTCCCTTGCGGAAAAGAGCGTTGACTTCTTCGTTTGCACTGTTTACTGCTGCAGGCATAAGACCGCCCTCGGTAATGGCATTTCTGCATATGTCAATACATCTGAATGTTTCATAATCAGGTTTATGGAAGCTAAGCTTTGCAAGCGAAGCGAAATCAATTTCATCAACAGGAGAATCGTATCTTTCGGGGTAAGTGAGTGCATATTGAATGGGAATCCTCATATCGGGAAGTCCCAATTGAGCAATAACCGAATTGTCATCATATTCAACCATTGAATGTACGATACTTTCTCTGTGTACGATGATATCGACTTTTTTTGGGCTTACGCCGAAAAGCCATACAGCTTCGATAAGCTCAAGTCCCTTATTAAACATTGTTGCAGAATCTATCGTTATTTTTGCTCCCATACTCCAGTTGGGATGCTTTAATGCATCAGCAGCTGTTACATTTTCAAGCTCTTCTTTTGTTTTTCCGAAAAAAGGACCGCCCGACGCTGTGAGAATGATTTTTTTCAGTGCCCTGTTTGTGGGTTTTCCCTGTAAACATTGGAAAATCGCTGAATGTTCGCTGTCAACAGGCAGAATGGGAACATTATTGACCTTTGCCGCATTGGTGACGAGCTGACCGCCTGCAACAAGAGACTCCTTGTTTGCAAGAGCGAGCTGTTTGCCCGCATTTATAACGGCAAGCGTAGGCTTCAGACCTGCCATGCCTACAATAGAGTTGATAACGGTGTCTGCATCGGTGTCTGCGGCACATTCACATATGCCTTCAACACTGCTTAAAACTTTTATGTTTGTGTCAGCAAGAGCTGTTTTTAGATTTTTTGCTTCTTGCTCGTTGTATAGTGCAACTTTTTCAGGACGGAGCAATCTTGCCTGTTCTTCAAGAAGTTTAGCGTTTGAATGTGCAGTCAGAGCTGTAACCTTATAACCATGTTTGAGAGCTACATCTATTGACTGTGTTCCGATTGAACCCGTTGAGCCGAGAATTGCGATTTTTTTCATTTTATCAACCCCATATATTAATGATATATACGGCAATATAAAGAGAGGGAAGGACGAAAAGAAGACTGTCTGCTCTGTCCATTATTCCTCCGTGACCGGGAAGGAGCTTGCCGAAATCCTTTACTCCGTGATTACGTTTAATGACGGAAGCGGACAAATCACCGAACATACTGATAACTGAAAGTATTACACTTATAATTATTACCTGCCACCACTGAATAGTATGAACGGTAAAAAAGAATTTATCGAAAACGAAGAAAAGTATGGTGTTGAGTATGATTTCACCGATAATTCCGCCTATTGCACCTTCAACTGTCTTTTTCGGACTGATTTCGGGACAGAGCTTGTGCTTGCCGAATTTTCTGCCCACAAAATAAGCAAAAATATCGGTCATCCAAGCGGAGAACACTGCGAGAAAGATAAGGAATACCCCTGTTGCTTTTGTACTGCTGTCCGGATAATCAATGTAAACATCTCTGAGCAATAATCCGGTTGAAAATGAACAGGGAATTGCGACTGTTGCGAAAAGAGCAGTTACAACATCACCGAATGTAGTTTTTTTATACATTGCCACCATTATGATCAAATATGCCAGAATGTAAATAATTGCAATCGGCATAATAGGAATTTCTATTTTAAAATGGAACAGAAACGGTATCGCTGCTGCTGTAATACAGCTTATTGCTGTGATAAGATTGTTTTTTACGCCGGTAGCTTTTATGATTTCATGTACAGCTATAGCACCGGCAATTGCAAAAAGAATCGGAAACAGTATCGAATGCATAAAAATAAAGCAAGGCAATATAATAATTACGCCAACTATTGAGGTTATAATTCTTTTTTTCATTTGTTTTTCTCCACTAATATAAGCATTTCAAGCGGAACCCGAAAAACAGATTCCGCTTTTTTTATAGTTTTCATATTCCGCCGAAGCGACGGTTTCGTTTTTCAAAGGCTCTGAGGGCTTCATTGAAGTCGTCTTCTGTGAAATCAGGCCAAAGAATATCCGAAAACCACAACTCTGAATAAGCCCCCTGCCATGTTAAGAAGTTTGACAGACGGTATTCTCCGCTGGGTCTGATTATTAAATCCGGGTCGGGTTGCCCCGCAGTGTAAAGATGCTCTGAAATAAGAGCTTCGTCAATATCATCCGGTTTAATTTCACCGCTTGCTGCTTTTTTTGCAAGTTCTTTAACAGCCTGGGCTATTTCGTGTCTGCCGCCGTAGTTAATTGCAATGTTAAGAGTCACTCGGCTCTTATCTTTTGTAAGCTGCTCGGCATAATCCATAAGTGAAAGCAATTCGGGTGCAATTTCGGTTCTGTCGCCGAGAAATTTAAGGCGTATTCCTTTTTCCTCATTTTCACCAATTCGGTCTATAACCTCTTGGAGATAATCTTCGAAAAGCTCCATGATTGCATTTACTTCAGCTTCGGGTCTTTTCCAATTTTCTGTTGAAAACGCATAGAAGGTAACACATTCAATTCCAAGGTCTGCGGCGTATTCGCCGATCCGTCTGAAATTTTTTGCCCCTTCTTTATGCCCCTCGCTTCTGGGCAACCCTCTTTGCTTTGCCCATCTGCCGTTGCCATCCATAATAAATCCCACATGGCGGGGAAGTACAGAAAACTCAGGCAAGGTTCTTTTATCGGACATATCAGATCTCCATTATTTCGGCTGTTTTAGCTTTTTCTATTTCATCTATCTGCTTTATAAAATCATCAGTGATTTTCTGAATCTTGTCTTCACCAAGCTTTTGATCGTCTTCAGTGATTTCAGAATTTTTCTTCATAGTCTTGAGTTTATCCATAGAGTCTCTTCTGAGCTGACGGATAGCAACTTTTGATTCCTCGGATATCTTTGAAATATCCTTTGTAAGCTGCTTTCTTCTTTCTTCTGTAAGAGGTGGGAAGTTAAGACGAATAACAGTACCGTCATTTTGAGGATTGATACCTAAATCTGACTGCTGGATTGCTTTGCAGATAAGCGTTAAAGCCGATTTGTCCCAGGGCTGAATTACAAGAGTTCTTGCATCAGCATTTGATATGCTTGCCATCTGAGCAATTGGTGTGGGGGTGCCGTAATAGTCAGCCTGTATCTTATCGAGTACCTTTGAACTTGCTCTTCCGGCTCTGATTGAGTCCAATTCAGAGTGAAGTGCATTGATGGTTTTGTTCATTCTTTCTTTTGTTTTTTCGTAAAGTTCTTTAAGCTCCATTAGTTAAGCCTCCTGAAAATTATTTATGTATCGCTTTTATTGTATAATATATTTTGTCATCAGTCAAGAACAAGTGTACCAATATTTTCTCCGCACACTGCTTTGAGAATATTGGACGGATCCTGAAGATTGAAAACAAGAATCGGAATGTTGTTATCCTTGCACAATGCTGCAGCAGTGCTGTCCATAACACCGTAACCCTTTTCAACGACATCTGCATGTGTAAGTGTATCAAACTTTACAGCATCGTCAAACTTATTCGGATCCTTATTATAAACACCGTCAACATTTGTTGCCTTGAGCATAACGTCGGCCTTGATTTCAGCAGCTCTTAATGATGCGGCTGTGTCTGTGCTGAAAAATGGTGAGCCTGTGCCGCAGCCGAAAATAACGACTCTGCCTTTTTCAAAGTGTCTGATTGCTTTGTTGCGGATATAGGGTTCTGCGATCTGACGCATTTCAATGGCAGTCTGAACTCTTACGGGAACATCCATCTGTTCAAGAGTGTCAGCGATTGCAAGTGCATTCATTGTGGTTGCAAGCATACCGATATGGTCAGCCCTCGTTCTGTCCATGCTGCCGCTGGAGCGACCTCTCCAAAAATTTCCTCCTCCCACAACGATTCCGATTTCTGTTCCGATTTCGGCACATTCCTTGATTACCTTGCATACGCTTGCAACTGTATCAAAGTCAATGCCCTGTTTTTTTTCACCGGCGAGAACTTCACCGCTGAGTTTTAAAAGTATACGGTTGTATTTTTTTTCCATGTGTTTTAGGTACCTCCGTTTTATTAGCTAATACATTTTATACTATTTTACAATATTTTTTTCAAACTGTAAAGAGTATTATTGACTAAATCAGAAAAAAAGTATATAATGTTGTTAATTTTGTAGGGAGAGGTAAAGAAAATATGGATATATTGAAAGAAAAACTGCCTGAAACTATTGATGAAATTCTTTCTGCATACGGAATTTCCAATCTTGATGCATGGGGAGTGATTCATAACGGTCATATCAACCATACCTATACAATCGAGTTTACTGACAGTAGCGATAAGCGAGTAAAGTGGCTTTTGCAGAATATCAACACCAATGTATTTAAAAAACCTATGGAGCTTATGGATAATGTAATGCGTGTGACCGATTTTCTTCGTGGTAAAATATCTGAAGAGGGCGGAGATCCGGAGAGAGAGACTCTTACTGTTTATCCTACAACTGACGGAAAAAATTGCTTTGTTGACTCTAACGGCAAGTGTTGGAGGGTATACAATTTTGTAGACAATGCTTTTTCATATAACAGTATTGAAAATCCACAGCTTTTTTACAGAGCCGGTGCTGCTTTCGGTAAATTTCAGGCTCAGCTTGCGGATTTCCCCATTGATACTCTCTTTGAAACAATTGAAGATTTTCACCATACATATAAGAGACTTCACAATCTTAAGACTGCTGAGGAAAAAAATGCTTCCGGCAGAGCTGAAAATGTAAAAGCAGAACTTGAGTTTGCTTATGCGAGAGAAGATGATACAAGAAAAGTTGTTGATCTTATTGAAAAAGGTGAAATTCCTGTAAGAGTTACACACAACGATACAAAGCTGAATAATATTATGTTTGACAGCAATACAAAGAGTCCCATTTGCGTCGTTGATCTTGATACGGTCATGCCCGGTTCAGCTCTTTATGATTTCGGTGATGCTATTCGTTTTGGTGCAAGTACTGCCGCAGAAGATGAAAAAGATCTTTCAAAGGTCAGTATGGATATCGGACTGTATGAGCAGTATGTAAAAGGCTATCTTTCAACGGCAGGTAAGAGCCTTAATTCAAAAGAAATCGAGTATCTGCCATTTTCTGCAAAGCTTCTTACTCTTGAATGCGGTATAAGGTTCCTTACTGACTACATTGACGGTGATGTGTACTTCGGAACGTCATATCCGGAGCATAACCTTGATCGCTGCCGTACTCAGTTTAAACTTGTTGCAGACATGGAAGAAAAATTTGATGATATGGTGAAGATCACCATGGATGCTTACAATAATCTGTAGGAGAAAAATTTATGAAAAAAACAGATGATACAAAGGCTTTGAATATAAATGCCAATTCTGCTTTTCTTGCAGCTTCGATCGCATTGGTTACAAGCTCTGTTTTAGTTAATCTTACAAACGGCTTAAACGGTGAATCAGTCCTTTATTATGTGTTCGGAATATTGGCGATTACAGCAAGTCTTTTCACTTTTATAATGACCGTAAAAGGCTTCGGTATCGTGAATAAGTCTTGCCGTGCAGACGAGAAAAACGAAAATTATTACATGGGCAGAAATCTTCAAATTCTTTCCGTTGTTTCTATTGTGATTACTGCAATTTTGACGATTGTTGCATTTTTTCTTGCGGTTATAATTGCAAGCTATGATTCTGCAGATTCCCTAACTGCTGCAGATTATCAGGCACAAAACAACGTGCTTATCATAATGGCTGTGGTTAGTGTCGTTATGCAGATATTTGATATAACTCTTCCTTATATAATATATCTTTGGAAAAAATATAAAACTGCCCAAGGCGGCAATAATTTGGCTCTTTTAACAGTTATAATTATGATAACACAGCTTGTTATTGCGGCATTCAATTCCATTTATATTGCAAGAGGAAGTGACAATAGCTTTCTTTCTGCTTTCACGATCGTGCTTGATGTAGCAGAAGGACTTGCTATGATGATTTTCTTTATGAATGAAAGAAAAAGATTAACTTCTTTTGAACTATAAAACTGCATAAAGAAAAGCCACCGAAAGCGGTGGCTTAATTTATTGCCATTATTTAAGGTTGTTCATAAATTCAAAGCTTTCTTTGCAGGATTCCATTGCATTAACAGTCCAGTTGTTATCCTGTTCAAACATAATGTAGGGGATTCCCATTTCCTTTGCTGTTTCATAGCAGGCATAAAGATCAACCTGACCTTTACCAAGCTCTGTGAATGCCCATGGATGCTCTTGACCTTCAACGGTGTTGTAGTCCTTAAAATGAAGCACCTTAACTCTGTTCTGCATCTTCTTAAGATATTTTGCAGGGTCTTCGCCTGCAATCTGTATCCATGCTACATCAGGAACAAACCAAAGCAGATCTTCGTCAAAATCTTCAATCATTCTGTCGAGAATACTTCTTCCGCCGTAAAGCTTTAAGTCAAAATCGTGGTTGTGATATGCAAGATGAACTCCACGTTCACGCATTTTTTCAGCAACAGGTCTCAGGTCAGCAATGAATTTTTCAACGCCTTCTTCGGTTCTTTCATATTCACCGGGCATACAACCGATACCAAGACAATCACAACCGAGATTAAGGTGCTCGTCGATAACCGCATCTGTTTCCTTCATCATTCTCTCAAAAGGAGTATGAGTAACACATACATCCATATTGTATTTCTTTACTGTATTTGCCAGCTCATTCCAGTCAACCTTGCCGATTCCGGATATCTGAATATTCTTAACGCCCCATGAAGCAAGCTGCGAAAGTGCAGAATCAATATCCTCTATGGTTTTGCAGTAATCACGAATTGTAAAAAGCTGGATACCGGATTTAATATCGTTCATATTTTTTTATCTCCCTTCAATAGCTCCGAGGAAAGACATAAGAATTTCCCAGAAAGAATACAGAAAATCATAAATCTTTTCGAATAATGTCTTGCTTGCAGATTTGTATGTATCTGAATTGTTTTCTGCTGTAAGAGGTACGATTGCATCATCAATGTTGATAAGGAACTGAGGGTAGTCCGTATTATCCCAAATTGTAGGCTGAATTTCACTTGCAAAAATAAATCTGATAAGCCCCCACTGAGCATCGTTGTGGTCTGAATGCATAAGATCTTTAATAAACCAAGTGTATTCGGGGTATGCACAGGTTGAAGCATCGATCATGTTGTCAGCAGAGATGTGATTATGACCGCAGTCAACAGCCTGAACATAATCTTCACCGAGAGTTGTGTTTGCAGTAGCACAGGTTGCACCGAAAGATGTGTTTACTGTGTCAATAACGCTGTCACCGATATTCATCTGACTTACACATACGGGAGGAATTGTGCTGCCATACTTTGAGATTATCGCAAGATTGCCGCCGTTTTCAATAACACCGTCAAGAATCTCTTTGTTATTTGACTGAATCTCATAGTGATAATAGTCGATTTTCTCAACAAACGCATCGCTGACATTGTCTCCGATAAGAAGCTCTTTTGCACTTTCATATTCGTCAGTGCCGATAAGAGCCCAAATACCTGCCATTTTTGCAAATGTTGTCTGTAATCCCAGTTCAAATACATCGTCAATGATTGCATAGTTCATATCTTCTGCAATGCTGAGAATGTTGCCGAGAACACCTGCTTTTGAAAGAGCGTCAAGAAGAACATTAATAAGCGAAGCAGATACGTCATCACCCATCATTGTTTTAAGGTATGTGACAAAGCCGGTCTCGTCAAATTTTATCTGACCGCTGAAAGGCTCACCGCAGGTAGCAACGCCGTTAAAACCGCCTGAAAGCATAACTACGCTGTTTACATACTCATAATCATAATCGTGAAGATATGTAGTAACTACGCAAGTACCCATACTAAAGCCTACAAGGTTAACTTTTTCTGCACCCGTTGCATCAAGTACTGCTTCAATACATTCATGAAGCTGTTGTGCAATAGTTACCATGTCAAGACGCCAGTCATAGCTGAAATGTACAACTTCTTCTGCATCAAATCCGAGATTTTTCGATTCAATTGCAATTTTTCCTGAGAGGATAGTAGCATTATCGGGAATTGTGTAATTTGAAATTGTATTATATACAGGCTCACCGTTTTCATCGCAGGCAATACCGTCAAAAATCTTTACAAGTGCTTTACTCAAAGGCTCTCCAAGCTCTGAATAATCGCCGCTTGCAAAGCTTGAACCTAAAGGAACAATAAGGTCTTTTACCGCATCAACGATAGTGTCTGTTGAAGGAACAAAAGCGTTTTCTCCCGTTTCGGCAAAGATGATGTCAGATGACATAATACCGTCGACAAAAACAACAGGAAGTATATCTGCTTCATCAGATGCGAAAACTGTTGCAGACATACAGCTTGTAACCATTATAATCGACATAAGTACGCTGAGAAATTTTTTAAGAGATTTTTTCATGTTGCTTCTCCTTTTTTCTGATGATACAGGATAAGTATACCACAATTGCCGAAAAATTCAATATATTTGTAAAATTTACTTTATAATAAAAAATTGCTTGCAATATATTTAAAAAAGTGTATAATTAGATTTGTATAACTTTATGGAGGCCTAAATTAATGGATAAACAAAAATATTATATAACTACAGCCATTGCATATACATCAAGAAAGCCCCACATAGGTAATTCCTACGAAATAGTCTTGACAGATGCTATTGCTCGTTTTCGAAGACTTCAGGGATATGATGTGTTTTTCCTCACAGGTACCGATGAACACGGACAGAAGATTGAGGACTATGCAAAAAGTGCCGGTGTAACGCCTAAAGAATATGTAGACAAGGTTGCAGGTGAAATCAAGGACATCTGCGATATGCTTAATACAACTTATGATAAATTTATCAGAACTACTGACGATTATCATGAGAAAGCAGTTCAAAAGATTTTTAAAAAGCTTTATGACCAGGGGGATATTTATAAGAGTGAGTACGAAGGTCTTTACTGTACTCCCTGTGAGTCCTTCTGGACTGAATCTCAGCTTATTGACGGCAAATGCCCCGATTGCGGCAGGGAAGTAAAGCCTGCAAAGGAAGAAGCATATTTCTTAAAGCTCTCCAAGTATCAGAAACAGCTTGAAGAGCATATTGAGAATAATCCTGACTTTATTTATCCCGAAAGCCGAAAAAAGGAAATGCTCAATAACTTTATTAAACCAGGTCTTCAGGATCTTTGCGTTTCCCGAACATCCTTTAAATGGGGTATTCCCGTTACGTTTGATGATAAGCATGTTATATATGTGTGGATAGATGCACTTTCAAACTATATTACGGCTCTCGGCTATGATCCCGACGGCTCATCGGATTTGTATAAGAAGTACTGGCCTGCTAATGTTCATATTATCGGAAAAGACATTATACGTTTCCATACAATTTATTGGCCTATTATGCTTATGGCTCTCGGTGAGCCTCTGCCCAAGCAGGTTTACGGTCATCCGTGGCTTCTTTTCGGCGAGGATAAGATGAGCAAATCCAAGGGTAACGTACTCTATGC
>CAYVTA010000021.1:0-23774 GCA_964454355.1 uncultured Eubacteriales bacterium
ACTATTACTTCTTACTTCAAACAATAATTTATCGCAGATAAATTATTGTTTATATATAATAAACAGAAAAAAATGGCGGGAAATGCAGTTTTTATTTGCCTATTCCGTTGACATTTGTGCTTCAAAGGTCTATAATTTTAATAATTTAATACTCAAGGGGTAATTATTTTGCTTACTATTGATAAAATATACGACGCTTCAAATGTACTTAAGGAAGTTGTACGTCACACTGATATGATTCAGGCACCGAAGATCTCTGCAAAGGCAGGGTGTGACATTTATCTGAAAACGGAAAATTTACAGGTAACCGGTTCCTTTAAGGTCAGAGGTGCATACTATAAAATATCTCAGCTTACTGAAGAGGAAAGAAGTCACGGTGTAATTGCCTGCTCTGCGGGTAATCATGCTCAGGGCGTTGCTCTTGCTGCAACACACTGTAACACCAAGTCAATTATATGCCTTCCCGAAGGTGCACCTATCTCTAAAGTCGAGGCTACAAAGAAATACGGTGCTGAGGTTTGTATGGTAAAAGGCGTTTATGATGATGCTTACAACAAAGCTATTGAGCTTCGTGATGAAAACGGCTATACTTTTATTCATCCTTTTGATGATCCGGATGTTATTGCAGGTCAGGGAACTATAGGTCTTGAAATCATTGAACAGCTTCCCGATGTAGATGCAATTATTGTTCCCATCGGCGGAGGCGGACTTATAGCGGGTGTGTCATATCTTGTAAAGCATTTAAGACCAAAGTGTAAGATATACGGCGTTCAGGCATCAGGTGCACCGTCAATGTTTAACAGTATAAATGACGGGCAAATTGAGACTCTTCCTAATGTAAATACGATTGCAGACGGTATTAAAGTAAAAACTCCCGGTGACCTTACTTTTGAGCTCTGTAAAAAATATGTTGACGGAATTGTTACCGTTTCGGATGATGAAGTTGCGGCAGCAATCCTCTCTTTGATGGAAAATCAGAAGCTTGTTTCAGAGGGTGCAGGTGCCGTTCCCGTTGCCGCTGTTATGTTTGACAAGATACCCGAAATCAAGGGCAAGAAAGTCTGTTGTATAGTTTCCGGTGGTAATATAGATGTTAATATTCTCAGCCGTGTAATTGAAAGAGGTCTCAAGATGAACGGAAGAACGGCGAATATTACGATTGCACTTTCCGATAAGCCCGGTCAGCTCGCAACGGTTTCAGCTCTTATTGCAAATGAAGGTGCAAACGTCGTCAGCGTAAGCTATTCAAGCACAGATCTTGACATGAACATCACCGACTGCTATCTCAATCTTTCTATTGAAACAAGAGACTTTGACCACATTGAACAAATCAAACAAGCTCTTACAAGAGAAGGCTTTGATGTGATTATATAAAAACGACTGCGGATTCAGAATAATCAGAAAGAAGTGTTGTAAATGAAAACAGTAGCAACAACTAACGCTCCCGGTGCCATCGGCCCTTACTCACAGGCTATGATTACAGGAAATCTTGTATTCACCTCCGGACAGATAGCAATAAATCCCGCAACAGGCAATGTAGAGGCTGTTACCATTGAGGAGCAGACTCGTCAGGTTTGCGAAAATCTTAAGGCAGTGTTAGAAGCTGCCGGCACATCTATCGATAAAGCAGTAAAAACAACCTGTTTCCTTGCGGATATGGGTGACTTTGCCGCATTTAACGGCGTTTACGGCGAATACTTTACAGGCAAGCCTGCTCGTTCCTGTGTAGCAGTGAAAGATTTGCCTAAAGGCGTAAAGTGTGAGGTTGAGGTAATCGCAGAAATCTGAAAAAATTATTCGAAAGGATAGTTTTTTAATAAATTGCGTTGTATCACAAATGTGAACAGCAGCAAGGAGGAAGTTTAATATGTCAAAAGCCAACAACAGGAAGCAGATATTGTTTCTTTGTCAGTTTGCGATTCTGCTGGCAATCGAAATCATCGTCTGTTTCACGCCATTGGGAACACTGCCGTCACTTGGTATGCTCAGTGCAACGCTTTCTCATGTTCCCGTAATTATCGCTGCGGTAGTTTTGGGAATGAAGGCAGGTGCACTTATGGGGCTTGCATTCGGTGCTTGCAGCTTTATTTATTGGACTTTTGTGGCTCCCGGTGCGTTCTCATTCATTTACACTCCCTTTTACACATTAGGTGAGTATTCGGGCAACTTCGGTTCACTTTTGATTTGCTTTGTGCCGAGAATACTTATTGGCGTTGTAACGGTGCTTGTAATGAAAGGAATGCAAAAAGTATGCAAAAATGATGTTGTGAATGCATCCGTTGCAGGTGTTTGCGGAACTCTCACAAACACGCTTCTTGTTCTTCTTGGAATTTACACTTTCTTCGGACAGGAATATTACTCTCTTGCTGTATCCGATGGTTCACAGACTTTGCTTGCATTTTTAGGCATGGTTGTACTTACAAACGGACTTCCCGAAGCGGTTATCGGCGGTATTGCCGCCTCTGCAATCGGTGTTCCTGTAAGAAATGTTGTAACAAAAAGGTATATGAAATGATATTTTTGACCGATGACAGCTCATCGGTCGATTATTTTGCAGTTTTTTTTGAAATTTATTTACATTATGTTTAATTTTTTGTTATAATATATATAATACAAGGAGGAATCAAAATGAAAATTTGCAAAATTTGTTCAAGACCCATGGATGACAATTTTAATGCCTGTCCCTATTGCGGTGCCGATGTGAATGCTCAACCGACTGAAGAAAACAATCAGCAGAATACATACCAACAGAATTCTAATTACAATTCCTATGGAGATACTCCGCCATTTACAGGTAGTTTTCAGCAGCAAACAGGATATCAGCAGTCTTCGAGCAACTATACTCCTGAACCCAGACCTCAGAGATCTGCATATATTGCTGCAATACTTGCATTTTTCGGTGGATTTTTAGGTTTGCACAATTTCTACCTTGATAATAAAAAAACTGCATGGATACAGCTTATAATATCGCTTGTGGGAATTGTTCTTACCTTCGGTATTGCAACTGTCGCAATGGAAGTTTGGGGAGTTATTGACGGACTGAAGTTGCTTAAAGGTGAAATCAATCTTGACGGCACCGGTGCAAAAATAAAGATGGGAATATAAACAATAATTTATCTGCGATAAATTATTGTTTGAAGTAAGAAGTAATAGTGAAAAAGTAATAAGTGTGGAAAAGGCTTCGCCTTTTAAACCATTATAAATCGGGTAAGGGCGTAGCCCTTCCTCACTTCTTCACTATTCCTTATTACCTATTACTTTAACAATAATTTAGCGTACTGCTAAATTATTGTTTATATCATCAGTGAGCAAATCACAGTTATTATTGAACCTGCAGCGGCAGAAGCGACAATTGCAATAGCAGTTTTGAGTTTGCTTCTGCTGTCTTTTTGTTTATTTTTAGGGGGCGTACCGGCTGTTGACATTAATGTTTGTGCTCTTTCTCTGAGCTTTCCGTCAGTTAATCCGTAATATTTCGGATTGACAAAAAACAATGCTCTTTCAAAATATTCGCTGCCTGTATCAGCAACTTCAACAACCTGTCGGTTGACTCCTTTTAGCATATAAACACACCTTAACATAAATTCTATGAGTTATTTTTAACTGATGATGCAGAAATATGCACAAACCTTAAATTTATATATGGACAAATGTCACAAAACTTAAAAATGCAAAAAATGGTTGACTGTTATGCAAGGAAATTATACTGATTGTATAACACTTTTTCTGTTCAAAACTGTTCAAAACTCTGTTCAAAATGTTGAAAACTCCCTGTAAATTTAGGCTTTTTAAGTCGATTTTTTCGATTTTGATATGTTTAAAACTTTTTTAAGGAAAAAATTTGTATACTTAATGTTTTACGGGTTTTACACGTTTATACTAATTGGAGTAAAATACTCACAAATTTTTGCGTTGTTTTTTGTGACTATTCTACAAGTTTTTATATTGCTTTAAGAGAAAAATAAATTTACGGAGAAAGACTTGAAAATGTTTGTTGAAAATGCTGAAAATTATATTGAGATCTCTGATTTTGGTTCTGTTAACCTTGATATCACTCTTGATTGCGGACAGGCATTCAGGTGGCACAAGGATAAGGATGGGGCTTGGCATGGCGTGGTAAGGGGCGTTGAAACCGCTATTGAAATGAGCGACGACAATCTCCGCTTTTATGGAATATCTCAAGAGCAGTTCTATGCCGTTTTTTATGATTATTTTGATTTTGGCAGGGATTACGGTGCAATTCTTGAGAATCTTAAAAAAGATCATCTGCTTGCAAATGCGATTGATATGTACGGAACCATCCGCATTTTAAATCAAGAGCCATGGGAAACACTTTGTTCGTTTATTTTTTCTGCCTGCAATAACATTCCCAGAATCAAAGGTATAATTGAACGTTTCTGTCTCAATTTTGGTGAAGAAACCGAAAGCTCATACAGTTTTCCCACAGTTGAAAGGACTGCATCACTTTCTGAAGATGATTTAGCAGTATTGCGTTGCGGTTATAGGGCCCCGTATGTTCTTTCAGCAGCAAAAATGATTGCAAATGGAGAAGTTGATTTAGAAGAATTGAAAAAAACAGAACTTTCTGAATGTCAAAAGGAGCTTATGAAAATCCATGGCGTGGGAATAAAGGTCGCAGACTGTACTGCACTTTTTGGACTGGGACATATTGAAGCCTTCCCCGTTGACAGGCATATCAGGCGAATCTGCGAAAATTTTTATCCCTGCGGATTGCCTGAATGTATCAAAGGAGCAGAGGGAATAGCTCAACAGTATATGTTCCATTTTCAGAGGACCGAACAATAAATTTATTATTGACAACGTATGTCTTTGATTTATTATATTTTAAGTAAATTAAAAGGGGCTGCATCAATAACATCTGCTTACGATGTTTTGATACAGCCCCTTTTCTTGTGTATTAACAAGTATTTGATTTGAAAATCAGCGGATTCAAAGATATGCTCTCTTTGATTAATTCCAAATTATTGTCATTGTTAGTCCGAGACGCTGATAATTGATTCCTTCCACAAATCCTAAATCAAGAATTGCCTCTTCAAGTGCATCTGCCATTTCTACATTATCCATGAAGAATGATGTGTGCATGGTCAACTCGTTAGGAGAAACCATATCAAGAAGTTTAAATCCTGTGAGCCACCAATGAGGTTCCGGACCACGAGTCATGTATAATTCATTGCCTCTGTAGAGTGCGAAGGACATAGTGATTCTGGAATCATCATCGGCACAAGCGTAAAATTCAATATCCTGATTTTCCGGTTTGTAGTAAATACCTATTTCGGCACCGGTGGTAATGCCGTATCTGCCTTTCCATATTTGAATCATCCAGTCGTAGTCATTATGGTTAAACTTGAGCCTGATAGTGTCATAATACATTCCGAAGAATGCAGCACCTACATCATAGACCGCACCATATCCGAGATTACGCTGGAACGATTCGCTTTCAGAATAGAAGATGCCCTGCTCTGCATCATATCTGAAGCCTGCGGCAAGAATGACCTCGCCTATGGTTTTCGCTGCACCTTCAAGACCGGAAAGAGAATTGTCGTCAGAAACCGTACCGTCCGTTACAACATGGAAAAAGGGCTTTGAGCCGGGTGCCAGAGTTGTTACCTCTACAGTCTGCGTGTAGGTTTCAGCCTCAGCAAGGAACTGTTCAATATATTCCTCTGCTTCTTCCTGTTCTGCCGATTTAGTTGTTGTTTCTTCCTCTGAAGGCACTTGGACTGTGGACTCTTCTGTTGTTTGCTGAGCAGTTGTCGTCTCCGGTGCGACCAATGTGGTTGTAACCGGAGCTTTTGTGAAGTCTTCAATAAGCCCGTTTGTTGAAGTTGAATCAGTTGATCCGGGCAATATAAGATAAACGGCAAATGCTGCGACAGCCAAAACTGCCACTGATGCAAGGATTATCAACGCCGTTTTTATCTTTCCCGATTTCATTTATCTTTCACTTCCCGATAATTGCCGATGTCGGCAAAATAATATTAATTGTTAAAATGGTAACTCGTTTTCAACTTCTCTGGGGAACTGCTCCTGATTAAAGCCGAGTGTATAAGCAATTCTCTGAGAAATCTCATAGTTGTTGATTGTTTCTCCGTTTTCCATAAAGTTATCGGAGCCGTATACAAGTACATAAACATTGGCATTTGAATGTGAGCCCTTTGTAAATGAATATGTACCGTCTTCATTTACAACAATGCCGCCTGTTTCATGGTCAGCAGTGATAACAACAAGTGTTTCACCGTCAGCTTCAGCATATTCAAGAACAGAAGCAATTGTTTTGTCAAATTCTTCAAGAGCTTCAGTCATGTTTTCCGAATCTTGATTGTGAGAGTGCTTGTCAATGTGAGCACCTTCAATCATAAGAAAGAAACCTTCGTCTGTATCATCAAGAAGGTCGATTGCCTTCATTGCCATCTGCTCAAGGTTGGGAGTATTTTCATCAGACTGCTCAAGAGTCCAAAGGCTGTTTGTAAACTGAGCAAAACTGCGGCTGCCTTCTTCGAGAGCCATCATTTCATCATATGTTGTAACATATGTAAAGCCGCTTTCTGCAACTTCGCTTGCAGAAGCGTAATCATTTTCGCCGCCCCAGATAAGATCTATATCGGAAGCTAACTGGTCATTTGTTATTTCTTTAGCATTATTTCTGGAAGAAGAATGAGCTGAAAATGAAGAGGGGGTTGCACCTGATGTAACGTCTGTTGTGATAACACCCGTCATCATGCCTGCTTCAATACAAAGCTCAGTAAGATTCATAGGATGTGTAAAGACATTAAGAGGATCATAGAGGTATACGCCAATAGCACCGTTGTAGGTTCTTACACCTGTAGCGAGAGCTGTGCCGCTTGCTGCGGAGTCTGTTGTACCATTTGTAAGAGAACGAGTCATTGAATAACCTCTGGTCTCAAATGTATCCATTGTAAGAGTGATTTCTCTTTCCTGCTTTGCTTTTTCCAGATGGAGCTGACCCATGCCGTCACCGATAAGAAAAATTACGTTTTTAATGTTCTCGTTTTTATATTCAGCTGCATCAATTGTTGTTGAATCTGCATAAAGACCGAATACTGAGCCAAAAGAGAGTATCAGAGACATAAGTCCTGCTGCTACTTTTGCCCAAATTGCGCCAAGTGTTGATAACATAAATAAGCACCTCTTAAATATTTTTTATTTTAATATAAACATAATACCATTTAGTGTAAGAAAAATCAAGTATTGCATTATTATTTACAATACGGATAAATCCAATTTTTCATAGTTTTTAATAAATTGTGAGAATGAATCTATGATTTTATTAACTCCGCTGTTACTGTTGCTTTCAACATTAAAGGGAAGAATGGGGTCGTGAACACTTAATCTGAGAAGCATCCAGCCGTCACCGCTGTCTTTGTCAAGGGAAATTCTGATTCCTTCGTGATTGTCTTGAGCGACAGTCCAACCTTCCTGTTTTTCTGCATATTCAAAAAGGTCAGCTATAACTTTTTCCCCGTAAGGTCTGAAATTATCCTCCAGAATTTTAAATCGGAGTTCCTTTTCTTCTACAGGCTCTTTAAGATCGGAAATTAAATCTTTAATAGATTTACCTTCCTTTCTCAGCTTTGCGAGAAGTATAATAATTTTTGTTATAAGGTATGCACCGTCATCAAGAAAATAATTTTCTTTCAGTGCGGCGTGTCCCGATGTCTCAATTGCAAGGGGAGCACAAATGCCCTCTTTTTCAAGTCTTATGGCTTCATTTATAACATTTTTGTATCCTCTTTTGAATCGATGGTGTTTTCCGCCCAAACTGTTTTCGATGAAATCATGCAGTCCATCGCTTGTAACGGAGTCGGTAACTATTGTTGCTCCAGGATTGTTTTCAAGGGCAATAACCGAAGCGAGTGCAACAAGCTTGTTTCTGTTTATCTCCTTGCCGGAAGCATCAACACAGGCGGCTCTGTCAACATCTGTGTCAAAAATTACACCCAAATCAGCTTTTGAATCAATAACAGCATCTGAAATGAATTTCATTGCATCTCTGTTTTCGGGATTGGGAGCATGGTTGGGGAACATTCCGTCCGGTTCAAGGAATAGGCTTCCGGAAATATCAGCACCCAGCATTTTCAGTACTTTTTCGGCATAAAAGCCACCAACACCGTTACCTGCATCGGTAATAATATGAAACCCTTCCAGCGGTTTTTCAAAATTGGCAGCATTGACGCCTTCGCAAATCATTTTTCTTAAAATTGCAGCATATTCACTCATAAAATCTACGGGTTCACCATGCTGATTTTCACAAATATCGGAAATATCAATATTTTCTGCAATTGAGAGGATTTCAGCAATATCGCTTCCTTCAAAACCGCCGTTTTTTGTAAAAAATTTCAATCCGTTTTTGTCATAAGGATGGTGACTTGCCGTGATCTGAACGGAAGCTGTGCAACCTAAAGTTACGGTAGTCATGAACATTGCCGGCGTTGAAGCAAGAGAGCAATCAAGCACTTTTACGCCATTTGAACACAGTACATCAACTACGGCTTGCTTTATCCTTTTTGCTGATATTCTCGAATCATGTCCAACTGCAATACACATCTGTTCAGGCGTTAATGATGTTTTCTTTGCCAGAAAAATTATTAATGCGGCTGTTATTTTTTTTACAGCTTCGTCGGTAAGGTTTGTTTCTTCTCCGACTGCGGTGCCTCTGATATCGGTTCCGCTTTTAAGCTCCATTAAGGACATTTAAATCACTCCAATACATCGTCTGCGTTTTCTTCCTCACCGTCTACTATTTCATAGACAACTTCAGTTGTTTCAGTCGTTGTTACATCCGGCAGGGTAGTCGGAACTTCGGTGGTGGTCTCAGCTTCGGTTGTGGGAGCTTGTGTGGTGGTTTCTTCTGCCGTAGTTGTCTCCTGAGTTGTGGTTTCAGCCTCTGTAGTTGTCTCTTGCGTGGTGGTTTCTTCCTGAGTTGTGGTCTCAGCTTCGGTTGTGCTTTCGCCCTTTGTTGTTATTTCAAGGGTCGTGGTTTCAACAATATTGTCATATTGTGCAATATCGCCTGCTGTATCATTGCTCGATGAATTGCGGCTTTGTATTGCAAGCATAACCGCAACGGTTCCGCCGATAATTATAAGTATAGCAATAATCGCCATTATGACTTTTACGGCAGGAGAAATATCTTGACTAAGGCTCTTTTTCTTAGGTTGATCAACAGCATATCCCGTGGTACGATAATTACTGCTTTTTTGTTGCGGAATGTCGATAATAGCAGTTGCCTGAGTGTCTGAAAAGACATTTTGTTGTGTGGCGGACTTTTTTAAGCAGTTAACACCTGTGCGTGATGTAACACATGATGCAATATCATCCGGAATCACAATGCTTTCTGCCATTGTGGAAAGTACATCTGCAAAGAAGGTAACCATTCCGTTGATGCTGTATCCGATTTGTGTATATTTATGTTCTTCGGTTTTGAGTCGAACCCTGGCCCTGTAAAGTCGGTTTTTGAAAGCTGCATAAGAAATTTGTTCTATCGTCGCAATTTCTTCTCCTTCAAAACCGCAGAAATAATGAAGTATAACCACATTTCTGAGCTTTTGGGGAAGCTCGGACAGAATGGAGTCTGCAGTTTGCATTATATCTACGGTGACATCAAATCCGTTGGGATAGTTGAGCATATCGTCAGCATCTTCTACAAGAAGAATGTCAACTTGCTCACCGTCGGGTGAGTCTGAGTCAATGTAATCTCCGAGAACCTCCGGCTTGTTGTCTATTATAAAACGTCTGCACTTGTTGAAAACAGTACTGTAAAGCCATTTTTCAAAAGAAGCAGCATTTGCAAAATTTGCAGTCTGCATATATATTTGAGCAAAAATGTCTACAGTCATTTTTTTTGCATCGCTATTGCTTTTGAGGAGCTTGCAACAGAGAAAATATACTTTTTTCTCGTACATTTCATATATATCTGCGAATGATTCTCTTGCACCGTTTTTGATGTTTGTAAGAATCATTGAAAGTTTTCTGTATTCAGCACTTGTCATACTATCATCCTCCGACTATATATTATATTACATCTAAATGAAAAATTCAATAGTGAGAAAGCAACATTATTTTATTGCAAAGACAAATTGGAAAGATTGAATTTTTTTTGTGAAAATTTATATATAGTTTAATACACTATCAAAACACTGTTAAATTATTGTTTTTTCGCTTGCAAATTCTGGTGAAATGAATTACAATATACTATGTATACAAGTATAATTATACAAGGAGGAAATAATGTGGCGGATAAACAAGTAACTGTGGTTGAAAATTCTGTCGATGATTCTGCTGTTGCAAGACAGATGGAAAATCAAAATAAATTCTATCTTTCCCCGAAAGAAATGGCATCATATATTCTCTCAGGTGTGGGAGATAAAAATTGGGAAACATTTAACGGTAGCAACGCTGATTTTTACTACAGAACAATTGTCGGAGCGGAAGCTGCAACTTTGAGTGCTGCAAGTGTTATTTGCACATTTGCTGATACTTTTGACAATGCTATTTCCGGTCCTATTTTGGACAGAACAAGAACACGTTGGGGAAGGGTAAGACCGTACCTTCTGCTGACCTTGCCCCTGTGGCTGATTGCAAATGCAACCCCTTGGCTTTTACCTACCGGACTTTCTCAGGTTTTGTATTTGGGTATATTTGCTGTTCTTTATTACATTGGTTCAATTGCAAATTCTTTCTATAGCCCGGCTTACTCCGCATTGCTTTACAATCTTACCCCTAATCCCAATGAAAGAAACCGTCTTATTGCGGCTGATACATATGTTGACCTTTTCGGGGTTTGGATACCATCTCTTTTCCCGTTTTTTATTGACTTTCTTCCTGAATCCGTATCAAGACGTTCAATATATATAGGCGGTATGCTTTTCTTTGTCGCACTTGTAATAGTTTTCAGAACATTCGGATTTTTCACTCTTCGTGAAAGAGTGCCGCTTGCATCAAGACAGGAAATGAATCAGGTCAGCATTTGGCAATCGGTTAAAATGGTCGCAAAATGTCAGCCTATGTGGATTTTGCTTTTAAAAGGATTTTTTGAAATCGGCAGAGGCATAAGCTCTCGAGTTCAGAACGACTTTTGGCTTAACTGCTTTGGTAAAGTGTCTTACAGCACTATAACCAGTTTGTTCACCGGACTTCCCAGCTATTTTGTGTTGCCTCTTGCACCTAAACTGACAAAAAAGATGGGACTTAAAAATCTTGCAGCATTAAGCTATGGAATTTGCGGCATCACATATATTATTATGTGGTTTATAGGATATAATCCTTTCGGTGATGACAATTTGGTTCTTAACCTTATCTATATTACTGTTGGTCTTACTGTTGCAGGTTCTTTCAATAGTGTTCAGCGTTATTGTACAACAGCCCTTACAGGAGATATGTACGATTACGTTGAGTGGAAGACCGGTATCAGAAATGAAGGAATCATGAGTGCTGCCATGGGTTATGTAAACCTTTTGGTCAATCAGGTTTCAACTCTTCTCAGCGGCGGTCTTATTACTGTAATGGGCGTTAAATCTAAGTACATGGGCGGAAAACTGGTACGTCAGACTGACCCCGCAATGCTTCAGAATATTTGGACACTGTTTGCTCTTCTTATCGGTGTCGGCAGACTTATAGAAGCAGTTATTCTGTTGTTCTTTAAGGTTCATGGCAAAACGAGAGAGCAAATGATGCATGAATTGGCTGTTTCACGAGCCGCAAAAGTACTTGATACAGGCGAAAATGCACAGGAAAATGAGAAATAATTTTGCGGGTGCTATTGACAATTATTTTTGCCTGTTATATAATGTTAATGTCAATTATTGCATAACTTTCTCAAGGAGGACTGAAAATGAAAAAAATTAAAAAGATAATTGCTGTAGTTCTTGCAGTCGTTATGTCTTTTGCTGTTGTTTCCGTTGCTGCAGTTGCTGCTGATGAAACAACCTATGAAATTACCTTTGCCGATTTTCCCTATGATATTTCACCTTACAGAGATGATTTTATTGCTGATTATATGGGATATGAATACGGCACTGATTATTGGTTTGTTGTCACAAATAATGAGGATTCATCTTTTACAACAAGTGACGGTGAAGTACACAATGTAGCAGCAGGTACATCAACTGAAATCAAGGGTGACCCCGTAAGCATTACGGTTAAGGCTGGTTCAACACTTGAGTTTACCGTAGAAGTTGCTGATTACATCGAGCCTCAGACAGTAAGAGTTATTGCTTTTGCTACAGGCACATCTGCAGAAGATCTTGCTGTGCTTGACCCTCTTTCAGCAGATCTTACCGTAAATCCCGGTGAACCTTATGAAAACTACTATATTGCTAAAAGCAGTGTCGGCACATACGGTATAAAACCTAATAAGAATCTTACGATTTGTGTTTCAGAGTATCATCTTTATAATGATTGCTTCCTTTATGAGTTCCCCGCATCAAGCTATTATACCGCAAACAGAGTTATTTTCCGTGGCGATGAATTAACAGAAGAGTATATGCAAAGTGTGGCTTCATACGAAACAGTCGAATGGGGCAACACAAAGGTTATATATGAAAATGAAACACTTTTCTTTGAAGTAAGAATGGACCTTGACTCTGAGTATGACCTTCATTACGATTCATATGAAGTTTATTATATGGTTGATGAACTTGGCTCTCTTGTTGGTGAGTTAAGCGGAACTGAAAAGGTTTATCTTGATCCTGTTTGCAGCTATGAAGATGAAGAAACAAACGAGCAGGTTGATATTTATGCAATTCCCAATGTCAATTCAGATGTTATAATTAAAATTACCAACACTGTAACATATACAGTTTCAATGCTTGCTGAACTCCTTAATGATTTCAGTCTCGATACTCTCAGCGATGTCGATTTTGATTCTATTGATATGTCTCCCATGCTTGAGCTTATGCTCAGACTTCTTAGACTTATCGTAAAGATGCTTAACGCATTTGGTTTGGATGTATCAATTGAAGATTTGATTGGATAATTTTCTTTGCAAGATATATTTTACCCCCATATGAAATACAGGCAGAAATATCCTGCCTGTATTTTTCTGTTCAATTTTATTGTTCTTTACGAAAATGTGAGAATTACGATATATCTCTTTTCAAAATACATAAAAAAAAGTCCGCCGATTTTGAATCAGCGGATTTTAGTTTTAGATTGAAGTAAGAGAATTAAAGATGCTTATGAACCACTCAAAGATGCCTCTCACGAGAAGAATAAGAGAAGCGAAAAGGTTTGACTGCTGTTCATCTACTGAAAGATAAGCCTTTACAGTTACATCCTTTTCAATTTCAGAGATTGTGTAGATTCCATGAACATCAGGCTCTACAACTACTGTATCGATTTCAACAATTACGAAAGTATCTTCATAGCCGTCTTCAACTTCAATGTAGAACTTGAAGTCCTCACCGGGCATTACATACCAATCATAACCGTTTGCGGGAACAATAGTAATTGTTTCCTCTGTTGTGATGTTCTCAACATAATAGGTCTGATACTCGCTTGCAGCAGCTACGGACACTGCTAAAGCTGAAAATGTGAGAATCACAGCAAGCAATACTGAAACAATCTTTTTCATTGCTTTGAACCTCCAATATTTAATTTGGTTATATTATACAACAGGGTATAAGGTAAAATCAATACCTTTTTAGATTTTTTGGGTAAAAAAATACCGGAGAAAAGCTCTCCGGTATTTTAAGAATTTATTTAGCAAAGTCGAAAGCTCGGCTTTCTCTGATGATATTGACTTTGATCTGACCGGGATATTCAAGTTCATCCTCAATCTTCTTTACAATGTCTCTTGCAACAAGAATCATCTGATCATCGGAAACTACTTCCGGCTTAACCATGATACGAA
The DNA here is from genome assembly GCA_964454355.1 of uncultured Eubacteriales bacterium. GTDB lineage: Bacteria > Bacillota > Clostridia > Oscillospirales > Acutalibacteraceae > UBA1081. The sequence goes on from CAYVTA010000021.1 coordinate 13,892, forward strand.
TTTCACGGCCTGCTTGAATTGCAAATGATTTTTCAACACCGTTAAAGGACGTTGCGATTTCTTCAAGCTTTTCAAGACGCTTGATGTAGTTTTGAACATTTTCTCTTCTTGCTCCGGGACGTGCAGCTGAAATAGCATCTGCTGCCTGAACAAGACAAGCTACAACTGTCTTTGGTTCAATGTCACCGTGGTGAGCATGAATAGCGTGAACTACAGCTTCATTTTCTCTGTATTTTTTAGCGTATTCAACACCCAGCTCAATATGAGAACCGTCAAACTGATGGTCAAGAGCCTTACCGATATCATGAAGAAGACCTGCTCTTTTAGCTGTTTTAACATCAGCACCGATTTCAGCAGCCATAAGACCGGCAATATAAGAAACTTCAAGAGAATGATTAAGAACATTCTGACCGTAGCTTGTGCGGTATTTAAGTCTTCCCAAAAGCTTAACAAGCTCACCATGCAGCCCGTTTACACCTGCATCAATAACTGCTCTGTCACCGGCCTGTTTAATGCTCTGTTCAACTTCTCTCTTTGATTTTTCGTACATTTCCTCAATACGAGTAGGATGGATTCTTCCGTCCGTAATTAGTTTTTCAATGGTGAGTCTTGCGATTTCTCTTCTTACCGGATCAAAGCTCGAAACAGTAATAGCTTCGGGAGTGTCATCGATGATAAGGTCAACGCCTGTTATAGTTTCAAGTGTTCGGATGTTTCTGCCTTCTCTGCCGATGATTCTGCCCTTCATTTCGTCATTGGGAAGAGCAACAACCGAAACGGTTGCTTCTGCGGCGTGATCGGCGGCACATCTCTGGATAGCTGCGGTAATAATCTCTCTTGCAAGGTTTTCCGCTTCATCCCTAGTCTGCTGCTCAACTTCAAGAATCTTAAGTGCCTTTTCGTGAGTGAGTTCGCCTTCAAGATTCTTAATGAGGTGATCCTTTGCCTGTTCTTTTGTGAAGCCTGAAATCTTCTCAAGCATATCAAACTGGCTCTTTTTGAGAGCTTCAACTTCGGTAAGCTTGTTTTCAGCCTCTTTGATTTTTTTGTTCAGCGTTTCCTCTTTCTTTTCGAGGTTGTCTGATTTCTTATCAAGATTTTCTTCTTTTTGAACGAGTCGTCTTTCCTGCTTCTGGACTTCGTTTCTACGCTCCTTGATTTCTCTTTCAAGGTCATTGCGCTGTTTATGTATCTCGTCCTTAGCTTCGAGGATAGCTTCCTTCTTCTTGGATTCAGCCTCTGAAACAGCCTGACTGACAATTCTGTTTGCTTCTTCCGTAGCAGAGCCGATTGCGGCTTCGGCAACTTTTTTTCTGTGAATGCCGCCGAGAATAAATCCGACGACGCCGAAAACAACGGCTGCGGCAACGATAAGCACGATTGCCAAACCAGCGTTCATTAATTTACACCTCCATAAATTTTGTGGGTATCTGAAGATAAATGACCGTGAGGTCAAAATTAAAAATCAGAAAATAATGCCAAGGAAATACTAATGCATTATCCCTTACATTTTATAACTTTAATAATATAAAGTCAAGTGCTTTTACTTTATTATTTTAATTATTTTAATCAATTTTTGTATAATGTTACAAAATATTGCTGCCTTGAATGATATTTTTTTCTTTAAGCAATGATGAAAGAGAATTGAGAACATCTTTTTTGTTTGCACTCCAGAGAGGAGAAATCAGCTTTTTCTTGTCGCCGTCACCGGTCAGCCGATGAATTACAACCTCTTTAGGAATGACAGTAAGCATCCTGCACACAAGTGATAAATATTCATTCTTTGTCAAGGTGGAAAACAGTCCGTTTTCAAAATCCTTTGCAAGGTCTGTGCCCTTGAGAACATGAAGAAGTTGCAGCTTTATGCCCCAAATTCCGCAGTCACAGGCATAGCGTACGGAGTCTTCCATGGTTTGTTCTGTTTCACCGGGCAGTCCCAGAATGATATGAGCAATAACTTTTATTTCTGCATGATTCAGACGCTTTACCGCATCAGAAAAAATGTCATTTCCGTAGCATCTTCGTATATAGGAAGATGTTTTTTCATTTGATGTCTGGAGCCCCAACTCGACCCAGACAGGTTTTATGTTGTTAAGCTCTTTCAATAATTCAATCACTTCATTGCCTATGCAGTCAGGCCTTGTTGCTATGGATAAAACATCAATATCGGGATGATTTATCGCTTCGGTGAATATTTTTTTAAGATATTGAATTGGTGCGTAAGTGTTTGTGTAGCTTTGAAAGTATGCGATGTAACCTCCGTTTTTGTTTTTGTGAGCTACCCGCATTTTAGCCTTTTCAATTTGTGATGAAATGTCTCCGCAGGCTTTTTCCGCAAAATCACCGGAGCCCTCTTCAGAACAAAAAATACATCCTCCCGAGCCGATGGTACCGTCACGGTTAGGGCAGGTCATTCCGCCGTCAAGAGATAATTTATAAAGCTTTTTTCCGAAGGTTTCACGACAATAGTCATTAAGTGAATAATAGTGGGTCATAACAACTCCCTGTAGTAAAGTCCGCCTGTTTTTTTTCCGTTGATGCTTGATTTTGATGCAAAAGCATCAAGAATTTTTTTGCAGACCTCTTTTTTCTCTAATGTAAAATACAAAGTGGTAAAATCAATGTTTTTTATAGTTTTGTCACCGATATACAGCGGAACAGAGTTCAGCAGCGAAGAATATTTACGATTTGAGCATATGATGTGAAATTCTGTGTTCATTCTGTCTGTAATTTTTGTAATTCCCTTACAGTCAGCACAGCCGTTTTTACTTTGTGCGGGACAAGCTCTGAATCGCATTAACGGAAGATACCCGTAGCCGATAATGCCTCTTTTTTTGTCGGTTTTCATTCGTTCGACAGCAGTCATATTTAGCTCCGGAGACACAGTTATATCCGTTGCCCCCAGCTTTACATACTCTTCAAAGGAAACTGAATTTAGAATATTCAATCCGTGACCGCCGTGAACAATAAATCCCCTTTTTGCAGCCGCAGCCAGTGTGCCTATGTTGTCAGCAATAACTTCACGCACACCCATTTCTTTGAGTCTTTCCAGTCCATGATTAAATTTTTCTTCATTTGCCGCAAATACCAGGAATGGGAGCTCTGCAACTAAATTTTTTCCGAAAATTGCAACCGATTCGGGATTTTTTGTTATTTGAGAAGCAGGCAAAATTATTTTTTCGGCTCGTTCATCATTAAAAGCTTGTGTGAAATGCTCAAAACGAAGTCTTATCGAAGGATCGTTTGAATGAAGCGAAACTGAAATTGACTTTTTTTCAGGTGTAATAAAATTTTTTGGCACAACAGCGGCTCGTAAACCGTATAATTTCTCTAATGCTTCTCTTCGCATGGCGTTCATTTGAGATGCGGAAAGTGCAACATTTTCCTGAATGTCAAATGTAAGCTTGCCTTTAAGAAAAATTGTCCCTCCGGTTTTTGAAAGAGATTTTGCAGCATATTCGCTGTCAAGTGGCTTGTTTATAGCCTGCGATGCACCTTTGCCCGTTACAGTTACGGTGTTTTTGCCATCTGTTGCAGTTAGCACTGTTTCTGAAAAATCAGTTTTTAGGTGAAAAGAAACAGGTATTTTCTGAAATTCGTCTTTATATAAAACCGCCAATTCTTTAAGTACAGGTTGTGCTGCGGTAACGTCTTCTTTTCGTCTGTATCCGAACATATCAAGGTTTCTCTTGTCCGTCAGATAGCCGTTTGTAAAGCCGCTTCGGGAGAATACCGCCTGCAATTTTTCTGTGTCGTAAGACAATTGTTTTACCGCATTTTTTGTTGCGGTTACAGCTGCCGCAACGTATTCCGGGCGTTTCATTCTGCCTTCAATTTTCAGCGAATCAATGCCGATTTCCATAAGCTCATTTATGTTTTGCAGGAGTGATAAATCTTTTAAAGAAAGTGTATATTCACGGTTGTTGCACTTAAAATTCAGACGGCAGGGCTGAGCACATTTGCCCCTGTTTCCGCTTCTTGTACCTATCATTGACGAAAGCAGACAGGTACCTGACACACTCATGCATAATGCACCGTGAACAAAAACTTCAATCTCTGCATTAACACTTTCTTTGATTTGCTTTATTTCGGTTATGGTCAGTTCTCTTGCCAGAACGATGCGTTCAAAGCCTAACTTTTCAGCTTGTTTTGCTCCTTCAACATTGTGAATTGTCATTTGGGTTGATGCATGAAGCTTCATTTCCGGACAATAAGTTTTCCAGAGCTTTGCAACAGCCGGGTCTTGGATAATAACTGCATCTGCACCGCATTGGGCAATGTTTTTAATTTCACTTATAACGTCGGAAATCTCATTGTCTGTAACTAATGTGTTCATTGTTATGTACACTTTCACATTTCGGGCGTGACAAAAGCTGACGGCTTCGTGCAAAGCCGCTTTGTTAAAATTTTCTGCATTTCTTCGAGCGTTAAAGTTTTCAGTTCCTAAATAAACTGCATCTGCACCGCACCTGACAGCCGCAATGAGCTGTTCTTTGCCGCCTACAGGAGCAAGAATTTCACATTTTTTCATTCTTCGCTGTTCCTTATTACATTTTTAATGTTTTTTTCAACCTTTGCTCTGGGTAGCATAACCTCATGAGTGCAACCGATACATTTTATTTTAAAATCCATACCTATTCTCAGCACTTGAAACTGCTTGCTTCCGCAGGGGTGCTGTTTTTTCATTTCAAGTATATCTCCGATTTTGATATCCATTCCGATACCCCCAATGAATATATAATAACACAAATAAATGAATTATGGAATAATTTTAGTATAAAAATCTCTGCCGGATAATATTAATTTATTACGGTAATTTTATTTGAAAGGAAGGTCGGTATGAAAAGTTACAGACCTGAGGGCAGAATAATATACAACAGACAGTCAGAAAACTCTGTATTTTCCGTTTCATCACTTTATGAAGCTATGGCGAGAGGGACAATTCTTGAGGCAAGAGCGTTGCTATGCGATAACGAGCATAATCTTCATGTTGATTTGGGTTGTATGCGAGGGATAATCCCACGTAACGAGTGTGCAATAGGTATCAGTGACGGTACTGCAAGAGATATTGCTATAATTTCAAGAGTAAACAAGCCTGTTTGTTTTAAAGTGCTTGAAATTGAAAAAAGTGTAGGTGGTATTCCGTTTGCTGTTCTCTCAAGAAGAGCTGCACAGCAGGAATGCACTGACGAATACATATGTATGCTTAAAAAGGGAGATGTGATAGATGCCGTTGTCACCCATCTCGAACCTTTCGGTGCTTTTTGCGATATCGGCTGCGGAATCAGCACACTTTTGCCTATTGACGGAGTTTCTGTTTCCCGTATTCCTCATCCTTCAGCAAGACTTACGGTAAACGAAGATATAAAAGCGGTAGTAAGAAATATTGACGAATTGGGCAGAATCACTCTTTCCAGAAAAGAGCTTCTGGGTACATGGCAGGAAAATGCAGCGTTGTTTTCAGTTGGGCAGACTGTGCCGGGGATCGTTCGTTCAGTTGAAAATTATGGCATTTTTGTGGAATTGATGCCGAATCTTGCCGGTCTTGCAGAATCGGTAGAGGGTATTGAAGAAGGAGAGTATTGCTCTGTTTTTATAAAGAATATTATTCCCGAAAAAATGAAAGTGAAGCTTATCATCGTTGACAGCTTCACTGCGACATATCCTCCGGAGGAAACAAAATATTTCTTTACGGGAGAACATATGGATTCTTTTGTTTATTCACCTGAAGAATGTGACAGAGTGATAAAAAGTGATTTTACTTGATGTGTCAGTAAGATTTTATCTAAAATGCAAAAATATTAATTTGTTTGGGATAAATTATTATTTGCCGGGTTATCAAGCAGCTTTCCTTTTTCATCAAAGCGTGAGCCGTGACAAGGACAGTCCCAGCTATGCTCCATATCATTCCATTTTAATTTGCAGCCCATATGGGGACAGCGTTTCCCTCCAACAGCAAGCAGATTGATTGTAGCTTCGAAAGCATTTGCAATAAGCTGAGAAGACAAAATATTTCTTGACGGATTAAAAACTTTGGAGTATTTATTTTCCTTGCTCTGAATCATATCTGCAAGTATACCCGCACTTATCAAAGCAGAAGTCATACCCCACTTGTTGAAGCCGGTTGCAACAAAGCAATCGGCCGTATTTTTTGAGTAAAGACCTATATATGGCGCACCGTCCAAGGTCATGCAGTCTTGTGCTGCCCAGCAGTCTGTTTCAGTTGCATACGGATAATATTTTTCTTTTGCTTTTCTTAAAACTTCCCAATTCCCGCCATTTTTACCTGTTCTGTGGGAGCCTCCGCCGAGAAGAAGTAAATCGCCGTAATTTCGGAAAGAGAAACCGTGCTTATCTTCATCAATATACATACCGTTTACATCTTGTGCATTTTTCAGTGCTATAACATAGCTTCTGTTTTGATGCATTTTCATAGAGTATAGCCCATGCTTATTAAAAATAGGAAAATGAGTTGCAACGATTATCTTATCTGCGTGTATTTCACCGTTTTCAGTGGTCACAATACCGTCACGATATTCCTGCACTCGGGTGTTCTCGTAAATATTGAGGTCCTTAGAGATGGCATATAAGAATTTTAAAGGGTTAAATTGTGCTTGCTCTTTGAAGCATACGGCATTTGCAACAGGAAAAGGCAATGGCAGGCTTGTGTATTTTTTTGCATCATAACCTAATTGTTTAAGTGCCTTAATCTCATCATCAATTTTGCTTTTATTGCTAATTGTATATACAAAACTGTCTTTTATCTCGAAATCGCAGTCGATAGTTTGACACATTGATTTGTATTTTTCTACGACATTAAGATTTGCTTGAAGATAAAGCTTTGCTTTTTCTGTGCCCAATCGTTTTATAAGCTTATGATAAATCAATGAATGCTGAGCCGTGATTTTTGCAGTAGTATTGTGTGTTGTCCCTGTGCAGATTTGACCGCTTTCAGCAATAACGCAGTCAATACCACGTGATTTTAATTCATTTGCACAGAGAACACCTGTTATTCCCCCGCCGATAATAAACACTTCGGTTTTTATCGTTTTATCAAGAGTTTTGAAATCTGATTTATGAGCATTATTCCATACAGACATATCATCACCATTAAATATCATTTGCAATAAACAGTGAATTATTTATTGATATGCGGTTTATTCTCTTTTTCAAAAACATAGTTGGTTTTTAACAACTATTTTAAATTGTTTATTAATGTAAAGAAGTGCAGACAAATATTATCTTGTCGGCTGTGTAAATTAAAATCTTCGCCGCATCGGTTATCCGATACGACGAACACTGTTTCTTGTTACTTTGTTGTTGTTTCTGCATTTCTTACGCTGTTTGCAATGTCTTCGTTCGCTCTTGCCATTTTTTCGTTTACATCGGCAGCGCCCTCAGCAGCATCTTCGACGATATCACCCACAACAGAACCGGTACTTGTTGATTCAACGGTTCCGTTATTTGTTGTCAGCTCGTTTGTAAGAAGAGAGTCTGACTCTGTAGTGGGAACTGTAGTTGTAACGGGGTTAGTTGTTGTGGTGTTTTTATCTTTGTCTGTGGTTTTTGTACAGCCTGTAAAGAGAAAAACAACTGATAAAGCCAATACAGCAAATGCGATTACTGTTTTTTTCATACTGAAAGTCCTTTCATTTCTCAAAGCCTTTTTAAGCCCTTATCTTGTCAGGATGCCTCCATCCGAATACAAGAGAAGCTTGATGTCGGCTTCTTTTCCTGTTTCAGCGTCGATATATACGAGCACATCATTTCCATCCTTATCCTGACACAAAAATTCATAGGTGTAAACTTCATTTCCGTCACTCATGGGAATAACAGCTCTATGAACATTTTTTACAGAAAGATTTGTGCTGACATTCTTCTGTGCTTCGGTCAGTGTCAGAATGTTTGTGCTGAGTGTGCGGTCCTTATGATTCATAAGATATCCCGATGTATCAGCAGATACGATTTCTCCCGTATCAAGTGCAACGCTGACTTTGATGAGATCAGAGTAACAAATCACATCACCGAGAGTATATGCAAAATTGACTGTGCATATTCCGTCGTTTGTTGAGTAATAACTGTCTTTTAAGGAAGAAAAACCTATTTTTTCAAGATATTCTCCGGCTTTTTTGATTGCATCATCGGCATTGAGCTTTTCCTCACCGGCAAGGGTATCACTGAGAAGGTATAAAAGATATCCGCCGTTTTTTGTGACAGCGATGCTTGTTCCGTTGCTGTAGAATACATATGCCGGGATAGTTCCGTTTTCATCTTCCTGTCGCATAAGGTTTTCCTCTTTGATGCCGGAATATTCTGCGGCCTTGGTTTTTGCATCTGTTTCGGAAATCGTATTTTCTGATTTTAACATTGTCGATTCCTTTTTAAGCATATTGTCAGAAAACGGACCGTCATAAATAAGAGTAGGGTAGTCTGAAAATGACTTTTCCGCATCGGAAACAGCTTGCGAATATGAAATTGAAAGATCGCCGGAATCGGCAAGACTGCTTAATGTTGAAGCCGCATCCTCAAAATCAATGCCTCCGGAAAACATTACCTGCTCCAGATAACTGACTTGCTCAGAAAGTTTTGCGGCATAATCATAAAGCTGAGTTATTTGTTCATGATCCTCTGCTGTTAGAGTTTCTCCGTTTGACACACGCTTTGTCAGCGACTGAACATAATCGCCGGACTGAGTGAGAAATTTATTGATGGTACTCAACTGTGTATCTCCGCTTGAGAGCTCAGACAGACAGTTCTTTGCTCCTGTTGTCGCCTTGCAAAGCGACAGAGAAAGAGTTGATGCCATTGTTGATGTGTTGACATATTGCATTTTCTTAAGATCGTTTGCAAGAGTGTCGATGTATGAAGCCAGTGAGGTTATCGTTCGTTGCTGGGATACGGAAATTTCCTTTTTTAGACTATTATTCTCAACTGTTTCGGTAATTCCCCACACAGATAGTACTGTTATGAGTGCAAAAAGATATGATATTGTTTTGATTTTTTGGCGCTTAGTCATGAAAATCATCTCCTTCGGAAATATTTTTACTGTTAATTTTATGGATATACTCTTGAAAAGATTGTCAAATGCGTAAAATGTCGATGAAAAATTATATTTTTAATGCCAATTTGGAATAATTTGTCTTGTTATTGGATAAAACACAGTTGACAAAGGTTCAAAAAATTAATATAATTTAAGAGGTTACTAAATTAATTTAAAAGGAGAAAGCAAAATGACATTTATTGAAAAGTTTGAGGCACTTAAGAAAAAATACGGCAAAATTGACGAAAGCCAGCTCAGCGAAGCTTTTGCTGCTCAGATTGAATTGACAGATGAAGACTGCGGAGGCATTTTTTACGTTGCATACATGAACGGCACTTTTGCTGTTGAACCTTATGATTATCATGACAATACTGTATCAATCAAAGTTTCCGGTAAGGTGCTTGAAAAGATTCTTTCATGTAAGTCTGACCCCGTAGCAGAATATCTTATCGGTCATCTTAAGGTGCAGGGCAATCTTAATCACGCTCTTATGCTTGTTAATCTTATGAAAAAGCAGCCTGTTAAAAGAGCATCAAAAAAAGCGGCTGATGCTCCTGAAAAGGAAGCAAAACCCGCAAAGAAAAGTGCAGCAAAGAAAACTGCTAAATAAAAAATTAATTAAAAATGCTGCCGAAAACAGCATATTATTAAGTGCAGAAAGAGTCAATGCAAAATTTGCGTTGACTCCATTTTTTTGTTCAGAAAGTATTAATTGAAAATAAAAAAACTGCCGAGCGTCCTTATGAACACTCAGCAATCTGATATTTTTGATTTAATCTTCGAGTTTTGCTGATTTACGAAGGATTTTTCTTGCATCGGCGGCGGTGATTTTGTCATTTCCGT
>CAYVTA010000022.1:0-23595 GCA_964454355.1 uncultured Eubacteriales bacterium
ACATTCTCTTTGTAGGTAAGTCCGTAGAAACCAACCTTTGAAACGTCTTTTATTCCGCTTTCTTTCATGATTGTGTGGATTCTTTCAAGAACAAAGTCAGGCATTGAATCGTTGATAATTCTTGCCTGTTTAATGATGTTTGCAAGGCCGGGATAGTCACCTACAAGGAACCAAGGGTCAACAGAGATACAGTGACCGCCAACACCGGGGCCGGGAGAAAGAATGTTAACTCTGGGGTGCTTGTTTGCAATGCGGATGATTTCATAAACATCCATGTTGTCGCTTCTGCAAATCTTAACAAGCTCGTTTGCGAATGCAATGTTGATATCTCTGAATGTATTTTCAACAACCTTTGTCATTTCGGCTGTTCTGATATCTGTAACAACGATATCACCCTTGCAGAATGATGCATAGCTAGCCTTAACTTTTTCACCTATGGCTTTATCGTCAGCACCGATAGTTCTTGAGTTGTGCTCAAGTTCGTAAACCATGTTGCCGGGGATGATTCTTTCAGGAGCATGAACAAGGTTGATATCTTCACCGATTACGAAGCCGTTGGCCTCAATAACGGGACGAACAAATCTGTCAATTGTTCCGGGAGATACTGTTGATTCAATAACAACAGTTGCACCCTTGGGGCAAACATCCATAACTGCTTTAACTGCAGAAACAACATAGCAAGCATCGATTTTTTTGCTGTCCTTGTCGTAAGGAGTGGGAACTGCAACGATGTACATATCTGTTTTCTGGTACTCTGTTGAGAACTTGATGCCGGCTTTGAGAGCGTTATTGAAAAGCTCATCAAGACCCTCTTCTTCAAAAGTTGTATGACCTGCATTGAGTGTGTCAACGAGCTCCTTGTTGTAGTCTGTACCTACGACCTCTACGCCATGAGATGCGAACATAAGGGCTGTGGGAAGGCCGATATAGCCAAGACCAACTACATTAATCATAAGTTTTTCCTCTTTTCTATAAGATTTGTTTCTTTATCTATTGTAAATTCCTTTGAGGTAAGACCTCTTACATGTTTTGCGGCATTTTTACTCAGCTTGCAGAACAGCTCAGGGTCACGTACAAGCTTGAGAATTGCGTCTGCAACAGCTTGTGCATCCTCTGCGGGAACAAGTATTCCGCAGGTGTCATCAACAAATTCAGGGATCGCCGCAACTGCTGATGCAACGGGAACAAGTCCTGAAGACATTGCTTCATCCCTTGAAACGCCTTGCGTGTCCATTCTTGTTGTTGCTATATAAATGCCATGGGTTTTATGAAGCTTTGCAATTTCACTCTGAGTTATAAACTTCCTGTGAAGATGAACATTGCTGAATTTTTTTAGCTGTTTTGTGTCTTCATCAAACCTGGGACCGTCACCGTACAGGTCGAAGGTCATTTTTGAAAATTCGGGAGTTTTGCTCAGCTTTAAAATTGCCGCTTGAGTTATATCGTTAGCATAAGTCAGGGTGCTGAAGGATTTTACCGACATTATGTTAAAACGCTGTTCAGGAGATTTTTTTTCGTAAGAGAACATGTCCGTGTCTATGCAGTTGTGAATAACGGAGCATCTTTCGGAAAGATCCACTCCGTAATCTTCCTCTATCTGTTTTTTGAAAAATTCGGAAACATATACAAAACGGATATTGTGTTTTTCTGAATATTCAAATACTTCTTTCCAGAAAAGCTCTCTTTCGACAGAAGCCTTTTTTGCCTCCTCAATTTCTTGTTTTGTTCTGTAATTGTATTCACGTCTGTGCCATGGCTGAATATCACTGCCGTGACTCCAAACTATCAGATTTATTTCATCAAGATAGTTTTTGAGAACACTCCACATATATGGATTAAGGAAGTGGACACAAACTGTTTTTATACAGCCGGATTCAAGGAGTGCTGTCAGCTTTTCTGCTCCGCCCTGAGTAATGTTTATACCTTCAAATTCTCGGTAACAATCCTCACCCTGCATATTGATGCAGCACATAGCGGGAACAATACCGTTTGATTTGTAAAGGAAGTTTCTCTTGTGTACAAACATATACTTGTAAAGGTCATCATAGGACGGATAGTAGTCTGCAACAACCGCAGTATCACTTGTACACAAAATCGGTGTGGATGTAGAACCTGTAAGGTTGCCTCCTGCTGTAACAGCGGATATTTCCGTTTTGCCCGAACCTTTTACTCGCAGAGCAAGAGAAAAATATACGGCATTTTCGGGGATATTTGCATTTATTGTTCTGTTTGTTCTTGCACTTGTGTGGCAGATATTGTTCATTGCTGCATCGTGCATAAAACAGAAGCATTCTGTATTAAGAGTTCCCAGTCCGTTAAAAACTACTGTAGCTGATTTTGCAGCCGCAAAATCGGAAATGCTGTATTTTCTTTTGAAGTAAATGTACTCAAAATCATCTTCGCCCAAAGTTGAAATAACAGTGAACTTATCGTTTTCCAGCTTTATATCTATTGCTTTTGATGTATTCTCGAATGAGTCATACAGTTCTTCCGGAGTGATCGTTACGTCATCTGATTCAAGGCTCTGATAATCGATTTTTTCCGCTGCATTATTGATATCTGAAAGAGATATTCCGGTGTCAGCAACAAAAATATCGTCAACAGCATCACATTTTTTATCTCTGCAGTCTTTACAATAGCCGAATTCGTCAGTACATAAGAAGTTTCCGTTGATGAGCTGTCCTTTTGCAAAGGCGGTCATATCTTCAATCAGTTCGCTTTTTATAATACTTCGTGTACTGTAAAGAGTTTTGCAAGGCTTGTATGTGCCGTGTGTAGAGTCTATTTCAAAACTACCGGTTTTTGTTTTTGTATAGTAATGATTTTTTCCGAAACCGTCGGCGGTGCTGTATCTGACCGAAAGCACCAAATCTGTCAGATAATTTTCTCCGTAATAGTCGTTTGCGGAGAATGCAGCGGTGAAGCCGGCTTCACCGGTACAGTTTTCATCGTTTATAAATACAAGTTTCTTCTTTTCGTAGGTCTGTCTGCCAAAAGAAGCTTTAACTCTCAGCTTTTCTTCTTCAGTATTAGCATCTGAAACCACCGTAACGCAGGGAAGTGGCTGTTTCATGTCTTTGCCGAAAACACAGAAAGCGATGAAGCCCAGTCGGTCCTCACAAAGATGCTCCTTAAGTACATTTCTTAAGCCTAAAAGTCTGAATTTGCGGTAATCCCTGTCAGTTTTGCAGTAAGTGTCAAGCTGTTTTAACATCGTGTCAACACTGTTTGTTGCAACGGTCAGATCTCCGAAGAAATTTTTGACACCTCGAGAATAGTTACCTACGGAAACTGTGTTTGATGCCAGCAATTCATAAACACGCCTTGCAAACATTGTCTGGGATTGGCTCACCGAGTTCATATTTATACCGTAATTGTAGCCTTTGTAGGCAATGTGTATGTCTTCGGGTGAGAGCGTACCTACAATCATTTTGTTGTATCTTGCAGGAAATGCGTGTTCAGGTCTTGCAGAACCGAGATTTCTGTCAAAAATTTCAAGTCCTTTGCCTTTTTCAAATGCATCGGCAAAATCATCAAAAACCTTTGAACGTTCCTTATATCTGTGGTAATATGCACCCGCAAAACAGAATTTGTCTTTTCTTTCATGAATTTCTATAGGGTTGTGTACCAATGGCTGTGCTGAAAAATGAAGAAGGTACACATTGTTGTGCTGGAGTGTTCTCTTGTAACGTTCAATACAGTCAAAATCCGTTGTGAAAACGAAATCGGCACAAGCCGCAGCAGACATGAATGTGTCTGTGTAAACAGGGTCTTCCTTGTTCCAAAAAATAACCGGAATGCCGTTTGCATGGCAGTATGAGGTTAAGTCGTAAAGCTCTTTGCTTCCGTTTGCAATTTTTCTGTACCAGGACTTTTCCTTGCCTTCCCATGCAGATTCAAGAAAAAACAGATCAGGCTTGAAGTCTTTTAATTCATCTAACCAATTTTCTGCGGAAATATTCAACAGTTCGCATTCGCTTTCAAAATTACCCAGTGTAAACGGATCCATGATCGCAGCGACTTTCAGTTTTTTCAGTGAATCACAGTCGGTTCTGAAAGTAGATGCCTTTGAACTGTCAAATATGATTCCGTATTTTTCAAGCACCTGTTCAAGAGACGTTTTTCTGTCTTTTAATCTATTTATATATTCGTCAATTGTTTTGATATTCATAGCTGTTTACCCTCCGCTTCACCCTAATCGGTGTTTAAGCTCACGAAGGAGTCTGTAAATTTTGAGCGCAAGCTTGCCGAGGAAATTGTTTTCGATTTTATTGAATCTGTTTTTGTATGCAGCGTTTTCAGTTTTTAAGCTGTTAAGCTGAACCTCGTAACGTCTGATATCTTTTTTTAAGACAGTCATGACTGATATCTGTCGACTCAAATCTTCATGACAAACTGTAAGCTCCTGTACAAGGTCAGAATTATCCTTTTTCAGGGCATCATTTTTCTGCTGAAGGATGGCGTTTGCATTTTTAAGCTCACTGTTCTCTCTCTTCAGTAATTCTAATTCGTTCATATGCCCACCTTAATCCTTGCAGTATTTTTCCTGATATTCTTTAAGATTGGGCATAACGCTTTTCTGCTGTTCTGTTGTCATGGTTGCGTATTCTCTTGCAAAGCCGCAATAGGGCATTATAATTTCATCTGGTGTGCCCATACCTACAAGCTTGCCTTGATTTATCCATATGATTCTGTCACAGAATGTGGACATGGATGAAATAGAGTGGCTGACAAAAACAATGGTTTTACCTTTTTCTTTGAACTCATTGACCTTTTCAAGACATTTATCCGTAAAACTTGAGTCACCTACGGAAAGAGCCTCGTCAATAATCAAAATGTCGGGATTGATGTGTATTGCAATTGCAAAGCCCAACCTTGAACGCATACCGCTGGAATAGGTTTTTACGGGCTGATTTATATGCATACCGATATCTGCAAAGTCAATAATCTCTTTTTGCATTTTGTCTATTTCTTTATCCGTGTAACCCATAAGGAGACATTTGAATCGGATATTGTCAATACCTGTAAGCTGGGAACGCATACCGGAGCCTGCACAGAGCATACTGACTTCACCTTTTACTCTGACTTTGCCCTTTGTAGGAGTTGTAATTCCCGTTATGATACTCGCAAGTGTAGATTTTCCGCTGCCGTTAAGACCGATAAGTCCTACACATTCTCCTTGTTGCATCGTAAAGCTTACATCATCCAGGGCTCTGAATGTGGAGACTTTGTTTTCTTTGAATAACAGTCCTTTCAGCTTCTGTCCGAAAGAGGAATACAGGGGATAATCCTTAACGATATGGTCACAGACAACTACTGTTTTACCTAAGGAGGATTTTTTTGTTGTGTTCACACTCATTACTTAATTCCTCCTTACAGCATATCTATAAACTTATGTCTTACTCTCATGTGAAGAACACAGCCGACAATGAATGTTATAATTGCAATTGCCCAGAAGACAAGACCTGTTTCAAGGTTGTCTGCCAAAGTCCAGTCATAAAACATCGTATCTCGGTAGCCGTTGAGGATGTATGCAAAGGGATTGAACTTCATGATTGTGTTCATGAGAGTATTATCCTCTGCCGGAGTCCACATGACAGGTGATATAAAGAACAAGAATCGGAAAACAGTGTTTGAGATGTTGTGATAGTCTCTGAACAACACTGTTATTGAGGATGAAAGCAGTGAGTATGCAAGAATAAAAAATGTATTTGCAAATATATAATACGGCAAGAGCCATACATCAGAGCTGATGGTGGTGCCTGTACAAAAAGCAATGATAAAAACAATAACCATTGATACGATATGTGTAATAAAACTTGAGGCAACGGTTTTTGCCGGTACAACAGACATAGGAAATTTCATTCGTTTCAGAACATCGGCAAAGCTGATGATCGACATATCGGCACCCAGCATACCCTGGTTTATATAAAACCAACATACTATACCTACTATAAGCCAAACAACGTAGGAAACACCGTCCATATCATTTCCCTGACGAAGACCTACGGCAAAAACGAACCAGTATACAAGAACCTGCAATGCAGGGTTTAAAAAGTTCCATAAAAAACCGAAGAATGTTCCGCCATGCTGATTTTTCAAGTCATACAGCGCAAGTCTCATAAGTCTTACTTTATTGTCCCATAATTCAAAAATTACGGTTTCTATTGATTCTAAAATTCCCATCAAATATCACCTTGAAACATAAACTGATAAACACTTTTTTTGTTTTAATATCTATATAAAGTCATAATTTTACATTTTTTTCATTATAGCATTACAAAAAATGTTTGTCAATAGATTTTGATTACTTGTAAAAAAGAGGAACTGAGGCGATTTTTTTGTCGAAGCACTTGAAAAATTTTCAGATATAAACTATCATATATCTTGAAAAATATTCTGAACACATTTTCTGTGTGTTAAAGGGGAAGAAATATGAACAGTGAAAAAAATAAGCAAATCGCATCGGATGTTGTGCTTGCTCAGCACGGTAACAAGGATGCGTACAGAAAGCTTTATTTGACATATTATAGGAGTATATTTTTCATCTGCAAGTTGATGAAAGGTAATACCGCTGATGCAATGAAGCTTACTGAGGAAATTTTTTTAAAGATGTATTCATCTGTTGAAAAGCTCAATGATCATATGGCTTTTGAACAGTGGTTTTACTCTCTTGCGGTCAATGTCTGTAAAAATTCAGCCTCCAATGTTGAGGAGCCTGCGGAAAACGTGAGCTCAAATCTTAAAGGTTTGGCTGCGGATGTTCGAAAAGGGGTGCTTGACGGGGACAGATTTGTTTTTGAGCGTTCTGTAATGCGTCTGTTGGAAGAAGTAATTATATCAATGCCGCTCGATGCAAAAATTATTTTTATATATGTGCATTTTGCATTGCTGACAAATGAGAAAATAGCGATTTTAGAAAAAAAGGATGAGAACGATATTGAAAACGGTATTCATGCCGTAGAATTGTTTTTTGATAAAATCGGAGAAAAGCTTCGCAATGAGGGAGTTGATATATCACCCTTTGTAAAAGATATGAACAACACGCTTTTTCACCTTGCTTCACATACATTTGTGCCGGATGCTGTTCACAGTCGTATTTCCGAAGCTATAGGTGTTGAGGTTAATCCGTTTGCTGACAAAAATTGAATTTTTATTGTATATTATTGTCAAATTTTATCGACATTTCTCATGAAAATTATTTAAACCTATTGACATATTTTTGTTTTTAACCTATAATTTATTAGAATACGAGTACGGAGTGATTAACATGAAATCATTAAAACTTAAAAAGGTACTTTTTACAATGCTGACTCTTGTTGCGGTGTTTATGATTTTTACCGTTACTGCTTATGCGGATGACTACGGTAATTTCTCGTACAATACCGTTGAGCCTGAGGAAGGCGATGATTTTGAGACATACATTGAGATCGCAGGCTATAGTTCCGATGATGAAGAGCCTGTTGTTGCAGTTTTGCCCGATGCTATTGATGATGTTCCCGTAAAGGTCATCAGTGCTTCTGCTTTTTCAGGAGTAAGCAATGTGCAGGAAGTTATTATTCCCGATTCTGTTACGATGATAGAGAATGCAGCTTTTTACAACTGTTATGCTCTTACAACAATAGTTATTCCCGATTCTGTTACATATATCGGTGAGTCTGCATTCCAGAACTGCGAAAAGCTCGAAAACGTAGTCATCGGTAACGGTGTTAAGGCAATCGGTGATATTGCATTTAAAAACTGTTCTTCTCTCAAGAATGTAAGCATCGGTTCTGCAGTTGAATCAATCGGTAACGGTGTATTCTTTAACTGTCCTGCTCTTACAGCAGTACGTATTCCTGCTTCTGTATCCGAGATTGAAAAGCTTGCTTTCGGTTATATTCAGAACGGCAGTGATGAAGAAGTTGTAGCCGGATTTACATTCTATGCTGACGGTGCAAATGATGCTGTTGCTGAATACAACGGCGGTGCTTATGCCGAGGACGAGTCTGGTTTAACAAGCTTTACGGTATTTTCTGTGATCGGTGCAACTGCTTGCAGTGAGCATGATGCTGATTTCGTAAATGTGAGAGTTGCAACTGATTCTTATGAGGGTCTTGATATTGCTGCTTGTGATGTCTGTGGTTCTGTTTTGACTCAGCCAAATACTGATATTGCTGTTGAAGAGGAGAGCTCATCTGCACTTATCACATTCATTGCCATTGTAGTTATCCTTGTTGCTTGTGTAGGCATAATAATTTGGTATATTAAAATGTCAAAGAAAAGAAGAGAAGCTGCAATTGCAGCTTACAAAGCCGGCAAGCCCCTTCCCGATGCAGCTGAAAAAGAGGCTCAGGAAAAGAAGGAAGAAGAAAAATATCAGAAGAAAAAAGCTAAACAGGAAGCAAATCTCAGAAAATATATTGATTTTTAATCGGTGATACATATGAAAACAGCAAGAAAAATCCTTTGTGTGTTTTTGGCGTGTCTGACAGCATTTTTCGGTTTGTCCGTTGTTTCTTTTGCTGACGATTCAGGTCTCAAGTTTTCAAAAGACGGTCAGTTTAAAATTTTGATTTTTGCTGACAGTCAGGATAATGAGGAGCTTGAGGAAACTACAACTCAGATTATGACTGAGGCACTTGCTAAGTATGAGCCGGATCTTGTTGTTTATCTCGGAGACAATACTGTTTCTGCAACACCTGAAACTCATTATACTGCTATTGAGGCTATTCTTGCACCTACGATTGAGGCAAATGTTCCGTTTGCGCTTGTTTTCGGCAACCATGACCAGGAAGGTGTGGACGGAGACAAAGAATCATTGCTTGAAATGTATCAAGAGATCGGCGGTGAGCTTTGTCTTACTACTGATGCGGCTCCTGAAATTTACGGCTGCGGAAATTCCAATTTAACAATTCTTTCGTCTGACGGCAAGAATATAGCATTTAATCTCTGGTTTTTTGATACCGGATCGGCACTTGTTCTTGATGACGGCAGCAGAGACGGTTATGATTACATAAGAGATGACCAGATTCAGTGGTATGAGAAAACGGCTGCAGTGCTTAAGGCTGAAAACGGTGGCAAGGTAGTACCGTCAATTGTATTTCAGCATATTATTGTTCCTGATGTTTATAAAGCAATTTATTCCGTTGAACTCCCCTTTGAAACTGATGGTTATACATATGAAGGTGTTACATACCTTCCCGTTCCGTCTTTTCCAAAGTATAATGGTATAATCATGGAGCCTTGCAGTCCTTCATATTACAACGAAGGTCAGTTTGAGTCTTGGCTTGAAACAGGCGATGTCATTGCGATGTTCTGCGGTCATGACCATATTAACGATTTCCAGACAACATATCAGGGCATAGGTATCAACAATGTTTCAACGGTAGGCGGCAGTGCTTATCATGATGACATTTCCAGAGGTGTTGGACTGGTCACTCTTGATGAGAATGATCTTTCAACCTATTCCTATGAAATGGTTTATATGTTTAATCTCGCTCTTGAAGAAGGCTCTCAGATTTCCGAACTTGAGGGTGGCAGAAGCAAGCTGTATTACAGAGTTGTAAAATGGTTCCGAAGCTTCATTAATGGCGTGCATTGGGTTATTACCCTTGGAAAAGCAACTTAATTTTCGGACCGTTTTATACGGTCTGATTTTTTTTGTAAAAATTGTAATTATATATTGCTTTTTGCTTCAAAAATTGGTAAAATATGATATATTAATTATGGAAGGTGTGTTTCAAAAATGAAAACAGCAAAAAAGATTGTATGCGTACTTTTAGTATGCTTGATGATGTCGTTCGGATGCTCCGTTTTTGCATTTGCAGATGACACTGCTCTTCAGTTTGATGAGAATGGTCAGTTTGAGATTATGATTTTTGCAGATAGCCAGGATGATGAGAATCTTGAAGAAACAACTGCTCAGCTTATGAAGGAAGCTCTTGCGAAGTATGAGCCTGATCTTGTTGTATATCTTGGTGATAACACTGTAGCAGATGGCTACGATAATCAATATACAGCGATTGAGGAAATTCTTGCTCCCACTATCGAGGCAGGCGTTCCCTTTGCTCTCGTTTTCGGCAACCACGACCAGGAACAGGGTGTAGAGAAAGAAGACCTCCTTGCAATGTATCAAGCAATCGGTGGTGAACTTTGCCTTACATACGATACCCCCGATCTTTACGGTTGCGGTAACTCTAATCTTACAATTCTCTCTTCTGACGGAACTGAGACAGCATTTAATCTTTGGTTCTTTGATTCCGGTTCATCTCTTCGTGATGATGAGGGCGAATGGCTTGGATATGACTATGTAAGAGAAGATCAGATTGCATGGTACGAAGAGACTGCTGCTGAGCTTGCAGATGCTAACGGTGGTGAAACAGTTCCCTCAATAGTATTCCAGCATATTATTGTTCCTGAAATTTATGAGGCAATTTATCCTTCAATCCCTTTTACAATTGACAGCTATAGCTATAAGGGTTCCACTTATATTCCTGTACCTTCATTCTCAGATCACACAGGCTTTATCCTTGAGCCTCCCTGTCCTTCATATTTTTCTGCAGGTCAGTTTGATTCATGGGTTGAAACAGGTGACGTGCTTGGTATGTTCTGTGGCCATGACCATATAAACTCTTTCACTACAACATATCAGGGCATTGATATCACAACTGTTCCTTCTGTAGGTTGTAACTCTTATTCAAATGACATTGTCAGAGGTGTTGGCTTGATTACTCTTGATGAGAGCGATCTTACAACATATTCATATGAAGTAGCAAGAATCGGTGATCTTGCACTTGAAGATGGCTCTGAACTTTGCAATGTTGACGGCAGCCAGAGCAAGATTTACTATTCATTCATGAATTTCATCACAAATATTCTTGATGCAATTCATAACCTTTTCATCGGTGGCATTTCTTTCTGATCAATTTCACTTGAATAATCATTCAGACCGTGTTATAATCAATACGGTCTGAATTTTTGCTTTATGGATAAGGTAAATGAAGTATATGCACCTGAATATGTGTGAGACGAAATCTGTTTTCTTGATAAGGAGCTGATAATATGAAGCGTAAAGTTATAATTGCAGCTGTTGCAATCTGTGTTGCCGTTGTTATAGCCTTACTGCCGCAGATACCTTTTGTGATGGATTCTGCTGACGGTGATTCCATTGTGTCCGGCTCTGATACTTCATTAAAAACTGTTTCGTTAAATGATTATAGGATTGATTCTGACGGATTTTTGTCCGAATCTACAGCCGTTGATACTGATGAGATTTTAGCAAATTGCCAATTTGTTGATGCAACACAAGATAATAAAATTAAAGCTGTTGCAACAGGTACAACTGTTATGCCCATAAATCTTAATAATGTAATCAGAGACAGCCTTGCATCTTCCGTATCGGTAAATGTCTATACCTTTTCGGTAGCCGAAAGAGGGGTGCTCGTGTTTGCTTTCACCCATGCCGATACTGATGAAACGGGTAGTTGTATTTGGAAAATAACACTTTATGAGGAGTATTCCGCAGACGGAACAGGCGACTCGGCTGATTACAGAGTACTTGAACAGGTTTCTTATACCACTATTGGTGAAAGCGTAAAATCCTCAACTATAGGTGTATCACCGGGAAATTATAAAGTCAGCGTTGAGTGTGTCACGGGTTATGTTGAAGATAAATATGATATAGCAGTGGGCTATGCTCAGGCTGATGATTACGAGATCGAACCCAATAATGCAAAAACACGTTACAGTGAGCTTTCTCTTGATAAAACCATCAACGGCAGTGCATCATCTCTTGAGGACGGCAATGATGAAGATTGGTATTTATTTAAAATAAGTGAAACAGGTTATACTGTGCTTTATTTTGAGCATGAGGCGGATAGTGTAAATTCCGCAAATACCGTTGCGTGGCGAATCAAGCTGACTGATATTCAGGGAAACGAATACTTTTATACAACATCCGGAATGGGAGCAGAATCTATAAACAGTGGTATTATGGGACTTGCTCCGGGATATTATTTTGTGACGGTTTATTCTCATCTTTATACATCCGCTCCATATGAACTGGCGGTGTCTTTTTCAAAGGATTCCGCAATTGAAACTGAACTAAACGATTCTGCCGACAGTGCAACACCTATAAGCACAGGCAAGGAAATTGTTGGTGCTCTTACTGCTCGTGATAGCATTTCTGACCGTGATTACTATTCCTTTAAAATGGAAAAAGACGGTTATGTGAAACTTGATTTTACTCACGAAGCTTTATCTGAATCCTATGACGGTTGGAATGTTTCAATTGTTTCTTCCGAAGGGGCTGTTGCGTACAGTACTGTGTCAGACTGGACGGAAGCTCAAATTTCTTCTCCCGAAATCGGTCTTACAGCAGGGGATTATTGTATTGTAATTGATTCTGACAATATTTATCATTGTAATATCGTTTATAAATTGCTGCTTACCACAACTTATGACAGCACATGGGAATCCGAACCGAATAACACTCCGGAAACTGCTGATGCTATCAAGCTCGGCAGTGCTAAGAATGGTTCTTTGATTGAAAATGGTGTAGATTATGACATGGATTATTATACTTTAAGTGTTTCTTCGTCAGGAACACTGAGAGTTACCTTTACTCATTCTTCAATCAAAAACGAGGATAAGGAGGGCTGGGTGATTTCAATTGTTGATGCTGAAGGCAATGTTGTTGCATCATCTTCTGCAAAATGGAACAGCGGAACTGTATCCTTCACAGCAAACGTTACATCCGGAACGTACTATGTCCTTGTTGAAACAGGACTTTACTATACAGGTGACAGCTACAGCGTAACTGCGACATTCGGCTAATTATTTCCAATGTGAAGTTCAATATCAAGACATAAAAAAACTCCCCACCGTGGGGAGTTTTTTTATGTTAATACTTTGTCTGTGCTTCGACCAATCTTTCACCGCAATAAATTTCACGCAGCTTCGGCTTTTCAATTTTGCCTGTTGCATTTCTGGGAACAGGAGCAAAAATGATTTTTTTTGGTCTTTTGTATCTGGGCATACCGTCACAGAACTCGTTAATCTCGTCTTCTGTACAGGTCATGCCTTCCTTGATTTCTATGATAGCTGTTGCGATTTCACCCAAACGCTTGTCGGGAAGTCCGATAACCGCAACGTCCTTTATTTTATCGTTGGCTCTAAGGAAGTCCTCAATTTGAACAGGATAAAGGTTTTCACCGCCGCTGATGATAACGTCCTTTTTGCGGTCTACCAGATATATAAATCCGTCTTCGTCGGTTTTTGCCATATCTCCGGTAAGAAGCCAGCCGTCTTCTGTCAGAACTTCTGCGGAAGCTTCGGGGTTCTTGTAGTAGCATTTCATAACTCCGTCGCCTCTGACTGCAAGCTCTCCTACTTCACCGGGGACAACTTCATTTCTGTTTTTATCCACAATCTTTGTTTCCCAGCCATAGCCGGCTTTTCCGATTGCTCCTACTTTATGTATGTTTCTACGCCCAAGTGAACACAGCCGGGACCTATAGACTCTGACAAGCCGTAGTTTGTGTCATAATCGTGGTTGGGGAATACTTTTTTCCATCTTTTGATAAGGCTGGGCGGAACAGGCTGTGCACCGATGTGCATAAGTCTCCATTGTGAAAGTCTGTAATCATTAAGATTCAGCTCTCCACGGTCAATGGCATCGAGAATATCCTGTGCCCAAGGCACCAGAAGCCATACAATAGTGGCTTTTTCTTCAGAAACAGTTTGCAAAACCCATTCCGGTTTTACTCCTCTGAGTATAACCGCTTTGCTTGCAGAAACAAGGCTGCCGAACCAATGCATTTTTGCACCTGTGTGATAAAGAGGAGGAATGCAGAGGAAAACATCTTCATGAGTTTGCGAATGATGATTGTGTTCAGCTTTACAAGATGCAACGAGTGCTGCATGACGGTGAAGAATTGCCTTTGGGAAGCCCGTTGTTCCGGATGAAAAGTAAATTGCAGCATCGTCATCATCGCTGATTTCAACAGGAGGGACAAGGCTTGAGCAGAAATATGTCATCTCGCTGTAATTGTCAGCAAAATCAGGCGTTTCACCCTTCTTTCCGACAAAGAAATAATCCTCGATAGCCATTTCATCCTTTACGGCTGTAACACGATCCGTAAATTCAGGTCCGAAAATCATCATTTTTGAATCGGAGAGGTCAGCGCAGTATTTGATTTCATCTGCAGCATAACGATAGTTCATCGGTACCGCTAATGCACCGGTTTTGAGAATGCCGAAGTAAATAGGCAGCCATTCAATACAGTTCATAAGGAGAATTGCAACCTTATCTCCCTTTTTTATACCTCTTGTAAAAAGAAGATTTGCAAATCTGTTAGCATTTATATCAAATTCACGCCATGTCATCTCACGGCGATATTTTTCTGATTCACTTGCCTCAATAAGATTGTATTCACGCCATGTAATGTTTCTTTCCGGCTGGTTTGCAGGATTGATTTCAACAAGACTTACTTCGTTTGGGTATAGCCTTGCATTTCGCTCCAAATATTCTGTAATAGGCATTAATTTCGACTCCTTTATAATACCGAAAATACGCCTTGTTGCAGGCGTACTCGGTTATTGAAATTATTAATTTTACTTATTAAGATTTTCCTTTACGGCAACAGTAACCTGCTTGTCATAGCAAGAGAATTTCTCGTCAATAACACTCTTTTTCATCTTGGGAGTAAGAAGGCTGACAATGGGAACGAGAATAAGCCCGCCTACCATTGATACAACACCGCTTCTGATTGAAGATGCGAACAGATAAGACATTATTTCGCCGCTGAAGGAGATAATTCCGAATGAGCACAGAAGCTGAACGATTGTAACCAAAATTCCGAATGCATAACAAACCCATACGGAAGCTTTTGTTGTCTTTTGCCAATACAGACCATAAAGGAAGGGGGCAAGGAATGCACCTGCAAGAGCTCCCCATGAAACACCCATCATCTGAGCGATAAAGGTGAAACCAAAAGTATCCTTAACAATAGCGATAATTGCAGAAACTGCAACGAAGAATGCTATGAATATACGCATGACAAGCATTTTCTTCTTTTCTGACATGGTGCCTTTTCTGTCAATAACATCAAGAGTTAGAGTTGAGCTTGATGTAAGAACGAGGGATGAGAGAGTTGACATTGAAGCAGCGAGAACAAGTACGATAACAACAGCAATGATCAAATCGCCCCATGAATACTGCGAAAGAGTGCCGAGCATTGAAGGAACGATTGCATCGTAAGCGACACTGCCTGACTCTGAAACAATACCTTCAAGATCGCCGTAAAGTCTGCCGAAACCACCCAGGAAGTAACATCCGCCGGCTACGATAATTGCGAAAACAGTTGAAATGATAGTACCTTTTTTGATTGCATCTTCACTCTTGATAGCGTAGAATTTGCCGACCATCTGAGGAAGTCCCCATGTGCCCAGAGAAGTAAGAATAACAACAAACAGAAGTGCAAGAGGATCAGGGCCTAAGAAAGAAGAAAATGCACCATCCATTGCTGATGTTTCAGCCTTAATCTGAGAGAGAGATGTAAGAGCTTCAGTCAGTCCGCCGTTTGAATAAAGCACTGCTGCAACAACACTTGCAATACCAACAAGCATAATGATTCCCTGAACAAAATCGTTGATAGCTGTTGCCATATATCCGCCGAAAACAACATAGATACAGGTAAGCACTGCCATTATTATTATACATACATAGTAAGGAATGTCAAACGCCATATTGAAAAGGCTTGATAGTCCGTTATAAAGAGATGCTGTGTAGGGGATAAGGAAAATGAAAACTATAACGGAAGCTGCAACCTTCAAAGCAGGTGAGTCAAAACGCTTTCCGAAGAAATCCGGCATTGTTTTGGAATCAAGGTGCTGAGTCATGATTCTTGTTCTTCTGCCGAGAACTACCCATGCAAGAAGAGAGCCGATAAAAGCATTACCCAAACCGATCCATGTTGATGCGACACCGAAGTTCCAACCGAACTGTCCCGCATATCCGATAAAGATAACAGCCGAAAAGTAGGATGTTCCGAATGCAAACGCTGTCAGCCAAGGACCTACGCTTCTGCCGCCAAGAACAAAACCGTTAACATTTGTTGCGTGCTTGCGGCTGTAAACGCCGATTCCGATCATTACAGCAAAGAACACAACTAAAAAAATGATTTTTACTGCCATACATTAAACACCTCTGATTTCATTCCTTATTTTTGCTTTTTTTTATTACTTTAAAGGAATGAAGAATTACAACAACAGTATATACCTATAATTATCTTTTGTCAATAGAAAATCGAATTTTCGACAATTTTATTTATCAAACAAAAAGCAGATTAATGGGAGGTTACGAAAATAAATTAATAAAGGACTTGAAAAATTGAAATAAATACTTTATAATAGCTTACGAAGTTTATCTGCTGGTGTAGCTCAGTTGGTAGAGCAGCGCATTCGTAATGCGCAGGTCACGTGTTCGAGTCACGCCACCAGCTCCAGAAAAGAAACAGCCTTTGTCTACATGATAAAGGTTGTTTCTTTTCAGTGTACATTTTCTAATTGGTGGTAATCATGTCTCTCAGAAAGCTCAAGACAATTCGAATAATTCTTGTATCACTTACCGTATTGCTGTGTTCAGTGATATTTATGCTCTCTGCCGATAATGCCGATGAGTCAGACAAAAAAAGTGACTATTTTTCGCAAGCGTTTGTATCTTCGGTATCTGACAGCTTTGATTCAGACGATGAGATGATAAAACTTATTGTGGAAAAAAGTGTGTACATAGTCAGAAAGTCAGCTCATTTTATTGAGTACGCTCTTTTGGGTGTACTTCTTGCATCCGTTTGCACATCTTATTATGCAGGTATAGGTAAAACTTGTCTCATTTCGCAGCTTTGCGGAGGATTGTATGCTGTTTCAGACGAGCTTCATCAATATTTTGTGCCCGGCAGAAGCTGTCAATTGAGTGATGTTGTGCTTGATTGGGTTGGAGTGTTCACGGGAATATGTATTGTTGTGTTGACAGTTTCAATTTATAAAAGAAAAAGGCGTGCGGGAATCAAATCCACCACGCCTGATAAATAATAAATTATCTATTGTTTAATAGTATAAATTTTCTCCGATTTGCCTTTGCTGTCCGTTTTGTATACTTCGATTCCGCTGTTGCTGAATTCAAATCCTACACCTGCGAAGTCTTCGGATTGCTTGCTTTTTTCTGAGCAGGTAAGCATTACACAAGGCTGACCTCTGTTGTCGATTGGAGAGCCGATTTCACTTACATCAATATCATGAGTATGACCACAGATCATAACATGGGGTTCGACATTCTCTTTCAGAAGCTTTGCCCATAGGGTGTATAGCTCTTCTTCAATGCCAAAGGGCATTTCATAGCGTTTTGTAAAGGGAAAATGACATATGACTGTTCTGTGTTTTACGCCTTCTGCAAGATACTCTTCGTCTGCGTGCTTTATTACATCTTCAATGAAATGAGTCTCTTTCTCACGGAATGAATGACAGCATATTGTGCCTCCGTATTCTTTGTTGTCATCAGGCTTGTCTTCTCCGCAGTCGAGTACAATTCCCCAGATATCACCCAGACGGAAAGTGAAATATGTGTTTCCGTTAAGGTTGGGAGTGTAATCAGCTATTTTTTCAGCGTAGAGACCTCTCAGATCGTGATTTCCACGAGCAAAAACAACGGGGATATTTCCGTTGGTGATTTGTGCACAGATGTCATAAATGGTGTTGAAATATTTAGGCTTACCGCTATGGTTGGGAATATCACCGTTGAGAATAAGAAAATCGATTTTTCCGAAAGCCTTTGCCGCTTGTACCGGCGTGTCAACCATATTATGTGTATCGGCAATATGATACGCCCGCACATTTCCGCTTTTTACGGGATAAAATTTAAACTCTTTTTTTGCTACGGGCTGAATCAGAGGACTGTAGGGCTTTCTTTTTATAATTCTTCTTTCACAAATGGTGTATTTTCCTGCCTTATTCAGTTCTTCAGCAGGCACACTCATTCTATGGATTTTGTCCAATGAACGGAGAATGCCGTTTGAATCGTCATAATAACATTTGTCGCCTACTTCTACCCACATCAGTGAACGGTATTTGACAGGAACCATAATCTGATACTCGTTACCTACTGCAAAAACAGCAGGAGTGGGAAGATTTTTATCAAAAAACATTTTTGGATTTAACATAAATTATACCTTTGCCAGCATACGGTTGATTTCATTTCTTTTTGAAATCAGCCATTTTTCATTTTTTGGATAATTTCGTGCAGTTAATGGGGTATCAAGTCCGGATTCAACAATTGCAAGCACCTTTTCTCTGCCGATTTTCTTTTCAAGAGCTTTCAGAGCTTCGTAGTCCCTTATTGCTTCATGGAAAACCTCAAACCGAAGAGAAGGCAAGGGAGCTCCGTTTTCACCGGGATAAACCACATAAGCATCACCTGAAGAAAATGCACCGCCCGCATCAGTCTGTTTGAATGGGTCAACCTGTCCTTTTGAATATTGGGTAAAATAGAAATTATACCCCCAATGCAAAAAACCTTTGACATTGTATTTGTACATTATGAATCCGAGAATACGGTTTCGCAAGGAAGGCATGGCAATAAAGCGATTGGGGAGATTCTCTTTGTAAGGACTACAGCAATAGTAAGTCCATAATTCTTCCACCTTTCCGCTAAAACTATCAATGCTTTGAATGGATGGTATCGGATGCTTAGTCAATCCGTTTTTGTAAAATACGTAGGATGAAAGAGCATCAATGATTTTAAATTCACCGAATAATTCATTCATCAGCTTTGCTGATTTTTTGTAACGGAAATAATCCTTCATTGAAGGTTCATCGGATGTGTGGAACACACATCTTTCACGAATCCCCATGTTGTCAATGAACTTTATAAGCTCAGGAGCGAACTGCTTGAGAAAGTTTGCATAGCCTTGAGATTGAGCGTTTGTCTCCCAGCCGAAAATGCGTTTGTACCCGCCTGCTGTTTCAGCCATTATCTTGGGAGCGTGTTTTGCACCCCACTGTGTAAAAAGATGTGACATCTCAAAATACTTTACACCGCATTTGTCAGCAAGCTCTATCCATTTTTTCAATTTTTCAAAACCAAATGAATATTTGCTGTAGGCGTGTCTGTAAACATCCACTAACTGAACAGTGGGTCTTTCACCGCCAACCTCGGTATCAAGAGGAGGTGTAAACAGCGGAGTGAGGATCATGTTGACTCCGTGATTAACGGCTTCTTTCATGAAGTTTTCAACGATACTCCAATAGTCAGCGGAAAAAACTTCAACGCCGTAATGTGAAGCAAGGCAATCTGTATGGAACCAATGGGTGCAAACTAACTGTTGATCACCTGTTTCTGCATTGCAAACTTCACATGGAAGCACAATTTCATCCCCGCCGATTTTGATTTTAACATTATAGGTGTTGCTTTTCAGCGATTTTTCAGGATTGAAAATGCACCAAAGAGCAAGCCATTTGTCTTTTTTTAGATTTAGCTTGCCATTCATTGGGCAAAGTGCATCGGGATAGTCTCCGCTTTGAGCATTTCTGATAAAATAATCATCTCTGTCTTCGGGTGCTGCCAATCCTACAGGAACAAAGGTCTGAGAAAAAATTTTCAGCATTTTTTTATCAACTGAAATATCAATTTCAGTGTCAGTGTCACTCTTTACTGCAATCTGAAAGGAGGTGTATTCATTTTTCAGACAAGTGAGCTCTTGAATTTCACATTCATTGCATATTTCGTCGTCAAAAACCTTTGAAAGCGAACTCAATATTTTAATTTTCATTTGCTTGTACCTTTTTGAAGCCCTTTTTTCTCAAAATAACAATAGGGATAAAAATGAACAAAGCAACAATTGCTGCCGCAAGGAAAATTTCAGGAACAGGAACGTTAACTACTTCGCCGTAATCGTTGATGTATGTACCAAGCTCATGAGAGGAAGCGAATTTGTTAATGGTCCAAGAGCCGATATCAGGTCCTACAACCATAGGGATAAGTACAGCAAAAATCATTCTTACACCTTGAAAAAGTCCTGTCTTATCTTCGGGAGTATGGTCTCTGACCGTTGCACTGAGAATAATACCCAGAAGACCGTAGCCGACAAGGAATATAATTGCTCCTATCGCAAAGGTGCCCAGTGTTTTCATAAAATAAACCACAACAAGACCGACGGTAAAGAGAAGTGTTGCCGGAATAACAAACGCATCCTTGCCCTTTTTGTCAATCATCTTGCCCAGCATGATTGCACCAACAATAAGAGCTGCAAGAGCGATGACTGCAATAACGATAACAACAGGAGTTATCTGAAGATTATTGAAATCAAAACCTAAATAGTGCTGAAGATAAATGAAGAGATAAGGCATGATTACCTGGAATGCACAGGAGTACAGACATACTGCCGTAAGAGCAATGTAGAGCTTTGAATTAGCCTTGATAACAGAAGGTCTGAAACCGTAAATCAAATCGGAAAAATAGTGTGACTCGGTTTTCTTTTCTTTTTTCGGATCATTAATTGTAAAGAATCCGATAATTCCGCAGATAATAACAAGAACACCGAGAACTATAAAGCAAGCAGGATAGCCGGCAAGGGATACGCCCATACCGAAACCTACTGTTACAAAAAGCATTGCAAGAATGGGAAGAACAGCATTTACACCCTCAACAGTTCCTCTGTTTGAGTCGTTGGTAATATCGGTGATCCATGCATTGAATGCGGCATCATTACCTGTTGAGCCCATAAATGTCATTATACAGTCCATAATTATAACTGCACTGACCGTAGCGGTAATAACCTTCTGTGTATCTGTTATGTTGAACCATTCTGCCATGTTTTCACGTGAAATGAATGCGAAAGACATAACCGTTATACCCCAGAGTATATAACCGACAGAAACAAATATTTTTCTTTTGCCGATTTTGTCGCTGAGTGCACCCATAATAAATGTTGTCAGAACTGCGGAAATTGCACTTGCCGCAACCATAGTGTTAACATCGTCAGTGGTGCCGCCTACACTGTTGTAAAGAAATGTGTTGAAATACATATTCTCAACATTCCATGCAAGCTGACCGACGAAACCGAAAAGCACAATATTGAACCATGTACGTTTTGAAAGACCGGATTTGCTCATTATAAAATCCTCCTTATTTTTGATGATTCTATCATACCACACAGTATTAATGATTGTAAAGAAAAAAATAAAAATCTTATTGACAAAGTAGAACAAATGTTCTATAATCAATAATACAATACTTGTTTTGTAAATATATTTAGGAGTAAAAAGAAATGAAAGAGAAAAAATCCATTGTTTTTTATCATGAGGATTGGGAGTATTTTAAATTACTGACAAATGAAGAACTTGGGAAGCTTATGCGGTGTGTTTTTTTCTATGAAACCGAGGGGATAGCACCCGGAGGCCTTGATGATAAGGAGGAATTAATTTTTACTGTTTTAAAACAGCATCTCGACCGTGACAGAGAACGATATAACAAGATTTGTCAGCGTAATAAAAATATTGCACTAAACAGATGGAAAAATGTTAAGGAAAAAGCAGATAAACAATGATTTATCGCAGATGAATTATTGTTTTGCAAGTATGCTGTTTCGGCAATATTCAAAGTACATTTTATACAAAGCTCTTTATATACAATTATAATAATAAAGTTTATGTTATGAATTGTTAAAATGTTGTATATTTTTCAAAAAGCATCTTGACTTTTTACATTTGTATCAATATAATAAAATATGTATCAGTGTAAATGTCCCTTTATGTGAAAATATTGTATATCGGGACAGGTACTAAGGTGAAATTACAGTGAAATTGCCGAAACGGTTGGGTAAAAAGTCAGGTCAGGGGCTTTCCTCCGCAAAGTGAATGAACTGTTATGCCTTAATTCCTTTATTCTTCATCTCAAGGAAGAAACTTTAAAAAAGGAGGAAAATTTATTATGTTTTCAAATCTTAAAACAAAAAAGAGAATTACACAGTTGCTTATTGCCGTAGTAGTTGTAGCTCTTACGGCTACAGGCTCCGCATTGCTTCTGGACGACTTTGTTCAGGAGGCAAAAGCTGCTGATTACACTATTAGTGATGCAACCGGGTGGAAGAATGCAGTTGGTTCAGGCAATTCAGTAGTTAATATTACGCTGGACAGTAATATCTCCCTCAGTGGTAAGCTTGATGCCATTCCCAGCGGTGTTACCGTTAACCTTAACATGAACGGTAAGACCATTCAGTGGTATAACGCTTCAGAAGGTAATACGGGTATCATGTCTACATCATATACTCTTCCCGAAACTTATTGGGGTATTATTACCAATAACGGTACTCTCAATATTCAGGGTACAGGTACTATCGCTACATATCAGGTTGGTTGGAACACATCTAACTCCAGTGCTCATGATGACTACGGTATGAGAACTGCTGCCATTGTTAATACCGGTAATCTTACTGTTGGCTCAAATATTACTGTCAAGGCATTCGGCGGTCAGGCAAATACATCCGGTAGCTCCTATCAGGATATGGTTATCTATGCTCTCGGTATTTATAATACAGGTACAGTTTCAACATCAGGTACTATCCATGCAGGTACTATCGCACAGGGCGTTTGTGCAGGCTCAAGCGGATCAAACTCTTATGTCAGTGCATATTCCTACGGTATCTTCGGCGGTACTGTTGTTGTTACAGGCGGTAATATCTATTCCGAAGCAAAATCAGGTCTTCATGAAAATGTTACAATCCCCAAACAGCAAAACAGAGTAGGTAACTATGCTGTAGGTGTTTATTCAAATAATGCCGTAATTTACGGTAATGCCAATATTACTACAAAGGCTACATCATGGCGTGATAATGACTCAAACTACAACACGTGGAAAGAAGGTCATAATATGTCATGGGGTATCGGTGTTATGTACTCCGGTACAAATTATCCCTACATCGGTGCAGACGTAAATATTAACGCTTCTTACTATCTGGAAACAGAAGGTTATGTTTCCTTCCCCGAATTCAACGGTGAATCTGAACTTTGTGGATATACAAGAACATCTTCAAACGGCCCTGAAACTTATGGTCGTAAAGCTTATCCTGTTGCAGGTGTCAGCAAGGATTCTAATGCTGCTATGTACGGCGGTCAGTCAAGCGAAACATGGGAATTTGACGGTAGTATTTACGGTGCAGGTACGGCAGGCAGTCCTGCTTCTTCGATTTACCGCACAGAGCTTGCTTATTACAACGGATTGTCAGACACTGTAACAAGTTCGGATAATAAGTCTGCATCCGGAAGTAATGACACCGGTGTAAATACCGGTACTATCACAATGGGTGCTCCCGGCAGCAGCGGCGGTCAGTATATGGTATACTACCGTTACCGTAACGCAAGCGGTGTTATCACAAGTGCTTCTGCAACGCCCAATACTGCTATTAACTCCCGTATGGTATTCACACCCACAAACGGTGCATTCACAGCTGACGCAACTGCACTTACAAAGTCAAGCGGCGGTGATGTAACCAACAGCAATTTCTATGAGCTTTTAGGTACATATTATGTTGCTAAGGCTGACGGTGCATACGGTACAGGTGT
>CAYVTA010000023.1:0-23062 GCA_964454355.1 uncultured Eubacteriales bacterium
GTGTTCAGACTCATAAAATCAAAAAAGAATTGCCCGTATTCCTGCGAGCAGATTGCAGTAAAATTAGGTTGTGGATCTGATATGACCTGTAAAGTTAAAATTGCAATCGATGCTTTTTGTGAATTAGGTCTTTTAACAAGAGACGGAATATATCTTAACACGGTAGATAATGCCGCAAAAGTATCTTTAGGAACTTCTGTGATACTTAATAAACTCGGATACAGCGAATAAAGTAGGTGACATATATGAGTGAAAATGCCGTAAATACGGGAATTGAAATGTACAGAAAATTAAGAAGTAAATTTACAGATGTTTTTACGCAAGAGAGTATTGCCGTAATTGATAAGGCATTTGCACTCGCAAATGAAGCTCACGGTGAGCAGAAAAGAAAATCAGGTGAACCGTATATCATACACCCTATTTCGGTTGCCGAAATCCTCTTCGTAGAGTTGGGTATGGATATGCCGTCTATTGCTGCCGCTATGCTTCATGATGTTGTTGAAGATACAGATTACGAGCTTGAAGACATAAAAAAGCTTTTCGGTGATGAGATAGCTCTTCTTGTTGACGGAGTTACTAAAATTAATCGTATGCAAATCTCAAGTAAAGAGGAACAACAGGCAGAAAACTTGAGAAAAATGCTTATGGCAATGTCTCAGGATATAAGAGTTATTATCATAAAGCTTGCGGACCGTGTTCATAATATCAGAACTCTTCAGTATGTTCCCGATGCTAAAAGACGAATGACAGCAAGAGAAACGCTTGAAATTTATGCTCCTATTGCCCATCGTTTAGGTATCAGAGCTTTCAAGGAGGAGCTTGAGGATAAATCAATTGGCTTCCTCGACCCTGTTGCTTATCATGATATTGAAACAAAGCTTGAAGTTCAAAATTCCCAGAGACTTGAATTTCTTGCAAATATAAAAGAAAAAATATCCGATCGTGTTCATGAAAGCATAAAAGACGCTAAAATTGACGGCAGAATCAAAAGTGTTCACGGCATATACAGAAAAATGTTCATCGGCGGTAAGAGCTTTGAACAGATATATGATATTTATGCCATCAGAATTATTGTTGATACTGTTGTAGACTGTTATAATTGCCTCGGTATCGTTCACGATATGTTCAGATCTATTCCCGGTAGATTTAAAGACTATATATCAAATCCGAAGCCGAATATGTATCAGTCTCTTCACACCACACTCATATGTCCTGAAGGTATCCCGTTTGAAGTTCAGATAAGAACTTGGGATATGCACAGAAATGCTGAATATGGTATCGCTGCTCATTGGAAATATAAAATGGGCAGAAGTGACCGTGACATAGATAATCGCCTTGTGTGGATCCGTGAAATGCTTGAAAGTCAGCAGGAATCAGGCAACGCAGGTGATATCGTTCAGGATATCAAGAGTGATCTTACTTCCGAAGAAGTTTTTGTTATCACACCAAAAGGAACCGTAATATGCCTTCCGATGGGGGCTACCGTTATTGACTTCGCTTATGCAATTCATTCCGCTGTAGGACATAAAATGACAGGTGCAAAGGTTGACGGCAGAATAGTTCCTATTGATTACGAAGTAAAAACAGGTGAGATTGTTGAAATTCTTACTACCTCACAGCAGGGAAAGGGACCGAGCAGAGATTGGCTTAAAATTGTAAAAACAAGCGGTGCAAGAACAAAAATACGCTCATGGTTCAAGAAAGAAAAGCGAGACGAAAATATCGTTGCGGGTAAAAACGAATTTGAAAGAGAGCTTCGCAAAATCAATATCAGACTTAATGATGACCAGATGGAGCAGTTGCTTGAAGTTTTGAGCGAAAAACAGCATCAGAACAGCATTGATGACTTTTATGCTGCAATAGGATACGGCGGTATCAGCGTAACAAGATTGATAGGTCAGATTCGTGATGAGGTGTCCAAAATTCAGGCAGTCACTCAGCCTGTGCAAAATGAGATAAAGCTTACAAAGCCTAAACGTAGCGGCGGTGACGGTGTTATTGTTGAGGGAATTGATAATTGTCTTGTCAAGCTTGCAAAGTGTTGCAGTCCGATTCCCGGAGATGATATAATCGGATTTATTACAAGAGGACACGGCGTTTCCGTTCATAAACGTGATTGTCCCAATGTTCCGAAAAACACCGATTTGTCACCGGAACCTGATCGTTGGCTGAAAGTTTATTGGGAGGAAACCAATAATCAGGGCTTTAATGCAACTCTTGCAATTTCCTGTATGGACAGAATGTCTATGCTTGCAGACATATCTGTTGCTCTTGCAAATATGCACGTTATGATTCATAACGTAAATACTCGTGATTCGAAAGACGGCACATTCCTTATATATATGACGATTACCGTAAATAATGCAGAGCATCTTAGAAGTATTGTTGCAAAGCTTATGAAAATTAACGGTGTTCTTGGTATTGAACGTTCAAATTCTTAAGGAGAAAAATACTAATGGCAAATAAAAAGTTATATTTATCAGAAACAGATAAAAAAATTGCCGGCGTATGCGGCGGACTTGCAGAGTACTTCGGAATTGATGCATCTATAATCAGACTTGCTCTTGTTGTCTTCATTGCATTGGGTGGCTCAGGCCTTCTTCTTTATCTTATAGCATGGGCTGTTATTCCGAGAAGAAATCCTGCCGACGGTGATTATGTTGGTTATACAGACGGAGAAAACAAATGAAAGCAGTAATTCAGCGAGTAAAATCTTCATCAGTTAAGGTTGACGGGGAGGTTGTAGGTTCAGTAGGACACGGATACCTTGTCCTTCTGGGCGTTATGGATGGTGACACAAAGGCTCATGCTCAAATGATGGCTAACAAAACCTCTGCTCTTCGTATTTTCTGTGATGAAGATGATAAAATGAATAAATCAATTCTTGATATAGATGGCGAGATACTTGTTGTATCCCAGTTTACATTGTGTGCTGATGTGAAAAAAGGTAACAGGCCATCCTTTACTCCTTCGGCTCCGCCGGATGAGGCAAATGAACTGTATGAGTACTATATGGAATGTCTTAAGAAAAACGGAGTAAGAAAGGTTGAACACGGCATTTTTGGAGCAGAAATGGAAGTTTCTATTGTTAACGACGGACCTGTTACCATTCTTTACGATACTGATATTTGGCACGTTAAAGCATAGGTGAATTTATGATAAAAGCTTTTGTTGCAGGTCCCGTATCTGCTAATTGTTATATTTTAAAAGATGATGCTACAGGCGACACTGCAGTTGTTGACTGCGGTGAATGTACAAAAGAGATTCAAAATGCATTAAAAGGGGAGAATGTTAAATACATTCTTCTCACTCACGGGCATTTTGACCACATAAACGGCGTGTATGAGTTGAAAAAGCTTTTTCCCAAAGCAAAAATTGCAATTCATTCTCTTGATGCAGATTGTCTCAGTGATGATTGTTTAAGCCGTGGCAGCGACTTCGGTATTTTCTGTAATGAAAAATGTAATGCGGATATTCTGCTTTATGATAATGATACGCTGCCTTTTGGAGAGTCGGAAATCAAAGTTATTCATACCCCCGGTCACACTCAGGGCGGTGCTACATATGTTTATCAGAACAATTTGTTCACAGGTGATACGTTGTTTTACCGCAGTGTCGGAAGAACAGATTTCCCCGGCGGCAGCTTTCCGGTGCTTCACGCCTCTGTAACAAGGCTTTTTTCTCTTGAAGGAGATTATAAAATTTATCCCGGTCACGATAAAACCAGTACGCTGGAATTAGAACGCAAGCTCAATCCTTATATTAGATGGAGAAAGAAATGACACTCTCTGTTATTAATCATACATTCAGGTATGAAACTGAAAACGTAGTAAGAATATTTTTTCCTGTTGATAAAATTGCAATAATTGATACACTGCCCGACCCTTCTTTTGATTACATTATAACCGAAAGAAAAGAAACGGACGGCGGTGTTGTTTTTTGCTGTTCTGTTTGTATAGTAGGAAAAGAAAGTCATGCAGAGCGTATTGCAGAGATGAATTGCGATGAGGAACTTTTGCTTGCACAATTGCTATTTAATGTGCTTGTAGATTTTACAGGTTACAAACCCTCATGGGGCGTGCTGACGGGAGTAAGACCCTCCAAGTTGATGAGGAGCTTGATTGCTTCCGGCTCAGAGGATAAAGCGATAGATCATTTTAAAACAAATTTGTATGTTTCCGATTCAAAAACAAATCTTGCTCTTTCTGTTGCAAGAGCTGAGGATAAAATAATCTCACTTTCGCAGACAAATTCATATTCGTTGTATGTTTCAATCCCATTTTGCCCTACAAGATGCAGTTATTGTTCCTTTGTGTCCCACTCTGTTGCACAGGCAAAAAAGTTAATTCCCGATTATGTCAGGCTTTTATGTGAAGAGCTTAAACAGACAGCAGAGATTGCAGATGCATTGGGACTAAAGCTTGAAACCATCTATTTTGGCGGCGGTACTCCAACTTCATTGGGGGAAGCTGAGCTTAAGGCTGTGACAGATGCAGTAATGAATAATTTTGATATTTCAATGGTGCGTGAATATACCGTTGAAGCAGGAAGACCTGATACTCTCAATGATGAAAAGCTTAAAATAATGAAAAATGCAGGTGTAAGCAGAATAAGTATCAACCCGCAGACCTTTAACGGTGATGTTCTTCGTGCAATCGGAAGAAATCATACTCCCGACATGACCGAGCAGGCTTTTTTTCAGGCAAGAAAAGCGGGATTTGATAATATCAACATGGATTTTATTGCTTCACTTCCTACGGATACATATGAGAGCTTCTGTTTGAGTATAGATAAGGCAGTCGCTCTTTCCCCTGAAAATATTACGGTTCATACACTCGCTCTCAAACGTGCCGCAACTCTGGTAACAGGCGGAGAAACGTCTTCGGTGGCAGGCGATACAGATAAAATGCTGGCTTATTCTTCCAAACAGCTTCTTGCAAACGGATATTTCCCGTATTATATGTACAGACAGAGTAAATCTGTAGGAAATAATGAAAATGTGGGCTGGAGCAGGAATGATAAGGAATGTTTGTACAATATATATATGATGGAAGAGGTACATACGGTTCTTGCTACAGGCGGCGGTGCAGTTACAAAGCTGAAATCTCCATTTGAAAACAGACTTGAAAGAATTTTCAATTTTAAATATCCATATGAATATATTAACCGATTTGATGAACTGATTGCTCGCAAAGAGCGAATAAGTGAATTTTACAAAGAACTTGGAATGTAATTCTTTAATTTTTCCCGAAAGGAACGGTCAGATAAATGGGCGGACGAAAAAAACAGTCTTTGCTAAACGGGGCGTTGGTGCTGGTTGTTGCAACTGCATTTGTTGAGATAGTAGGACTTCTTTACAAAATCCCTCTTACGGAGCTTATCGGCACTGTAGGCAGAGGTTACACAGGTACGGCTTATAATATTTATATCCCAATCCATAATATTGCGTTGGCAGGTTTGCCTGTTGCAATATCAAAGCTTGTATCACAAAGTGTTGCACAGGGACACTATAATGATGTAAAGAAAATATTTAAAACAG
Organism: uncultured Eubacteriales bacterium; assembly: GCA_964454355.1. Lineage (GTDB taxonomy): Bacteria > Bacillota > Clostridia > Oscillospirales > Acutalibacteraceae > UBA1081. The sequence continues at coordinate 5,540 of CAYVTA010000023.1, forward strand.
CGTTCAGACTGTTCTGTGCGGCAGGTTTTATCGGAATGGTTGTTCTGCTTCTGCTTGCATATCCTTACGCAAAATCAATGGATAATATGGCTTCGCTTCCCTCTATTGTCATGATTGCACCTGCAGTTTTTATATGCTGTATAATGTCTACTTACCGAGGATACTATTCAGGATTGAGGAATCAGACCCCCACTGCAATTTCTCAGATGTGTGAGGTTCTTGGTAAGCTTGTTTTCGGCTTGGGACTTGCATATATTGTTCAGCGATACGGCATAAGCTGTTTTGAACAGGGCTTGCCTGTGTATGGTATAGAGTGTTCAACTATGGATGAGGCAATTCTTGCTCTTTCTCCATATGCTGCGGCTGCATCGATTTTCGGCGTAACCATGGGTGCAGGATGTTCACTTGTTTTCCTTATACTTCGTCATAAAATTGTAGGCGATATGATTACCAAAGAAGAGCTTGAAGCGGCACCTGAGGCTAAAACAGGTAAAGAAATTGCAAAAATGCTCAGTGCAATTGCAATCCCCGTAGTTATAAGCACTCTTGTTATGAATATAACAAATCTTATCGATTCGTGGTCAATTCAGGCTCGTTTGCAGTCTGCCATCAATGACGGACTTTTGACCATTGAAAACATGTATTCCTCTGCTCTTGCTCTCGCTGGCAAAATGAGCAATGTTCAGCTCAAGTCCTATATTTACGGTGCATATGAAATAGCATTGGATTTCAGAAATCTTATTCCTACCATCACAACTACGCTGGGAAGCAGTGCAATTCCTATCCTTTCGGAAGCTTGGACTGTTAAGAATAAGCTGATGCTTCGTTCGTCCATAGAATCTGTTGTAAGAGTTACAATGCTTATTTCGCTTCCTGCCGGTATGGGAATGGCAATTCTTTCCGAAGAGCTTTTACGGCTCGTTTACGGCTCTTCAAGCAGCATAAGCATCTCAGCACGTGTAATGGCTATATATGGCTGTTTTACCTTCATTATGGCAATTTCACAGCCTCTTATAAATATGCTTCAGGCTATCGGCAGAGTTGATATTACAATGAAATCTGTTTCGATTGCGGCTGTCGTCAAAGTTATTGTTAATTTTATTCTTGTAGGTATTCCTTCTGTTAATATCAACGGAGCAATAATCGGCACCTTCTGTTTCTACCTTATTGTTGTAAGTGTAAACTTTACTGCCCTTGTCAGAGAGACCGGAGTTAAGTTTGATTATAAATCCGTTTTTATAAAGCCGCTGTTTTGTGCAGTACTTTGTGCCGCCGGTGCATGGGCATTCACTGGCCTTTCAAAGCATTTCTTACCTGATTTTGAGCTTAATTCAAGAGTTTGCACATCAACAGTTTCTGCACTTATTGGTGTTGTCGGTGCTGTTATTGTGTATGTTTTGGCTCTGCTTTTCTCAAAATCAATCGTTGCAGAAGATGTAAAAATGCTTCCAAAGGGAGAAAAAATTTGTAAAATACTTGAAAAATATAATTTTATAGGTTAAAATGTTATTTATGACTTAAAAAAGTAAGGAAATTTTTAAAATGAGTGTTGACTATACCTTTAAAGATAAGTATAATATATATGATTTGCTTGATATAATGAAAATTCTGCGTGCTCCGGGTGGTTGCCCTTGGGATGCTGAACAGAATCATGAATCCATCAAGAAGAATTTTATTGAGGAAACTTATGAGGTTATAGAGGCTATCAATAAGTGTGATAAAGATCTTTTACAGGAAGAACTCGGTGATGTTCTTTTGCAGGTCGTTTTTCATTCTCAGATGGAGCAGGAAAAAGGCACATTTAATTTTGATGATGTAGCTGACGGTATCTGTAAAAAACTTATTATTCGCCATCCTCATGTTTTCGGTAACATTGATGTTAATAATACTGATGAAGTGCTTTCCAATTGGGATGCAATTAAACGCAGTACAAAACACCAAAAGTCAACGACCGAGGCAATGCAGTCTGTTCCCAGAGAGCTTCCTGCTCTTATGAGGAGTGAAAAGCTTCAGTCCAAAGCTGCAAAATCAGGTGCAGAGCTTAATGTCGATCCTGTTGAATATGTTAAGTCAAAAGCTGATGCCCTTGCTTCCTGCGTGACGGAAGAGGCGATAGGAGAGCTGTTGTTTGGTGCAGTCGCTCTTGCAAGAAAGAATAAGTTAGATCCTGAAGAAGCTCTTACAAAAGTGACAGATAGATTTCTTAGTGCTTTTGCTTCATATGAGACTCTTTCACAGGATGAAAAGGACAAGACAGAGCTTTATTAATTTCAGCAACCAAATATGTTAATATAGATTTGGAAGAAAAGATTAAAGGAGGAAAAAATCAATGAAAAAGACAGAACTCGTTGCAGCAGTTGCTTCAAAGGCAGAGCTTTCAAAGAAAGATGCAGAAGCAGCAGTTAATGCAGTAGTAGCAGCAGTTTCAGAGGCTCTTGCTAATGGTGAATCCGTTCAGCTTGTAGGTTTCGGTACATTTGAGGTTCGTGAGCGTTCAGAGAAGGTTTGCCGTAACCCCAGAACAGGTGAAACAATGACAGTTGCAGCTACAAAGGTTCCTGCTTTCAAGGCAGGCAAGGCTCTTAAAGACACAGTAGCAAAATAATAATCACATAGCGATAGGGAAAGAACCGTTTTATTTCGGTTCTTTTTTTATTATTGCAATTATATTGCAAATAAGATATAATAATCTCAAAAATATCGAATCATTCCTGTTTTGTGCATCACATCTTGCAGTGATGGAATGATAATCAAAATTTTTTTGATAAAGAGGTAAATTTATGCGGTATGAAAGACTTGAACTCAAGGACTACTTTGATTTTTTAGGCAAAAATGATGCAAACCCTACTCTTGATATATATTTACCATATAATATGGTGGAAATGAACCGTCAGAACAGGAAAAGACCCTGTATTGTGATATGTCCCGGTGGTGGTTACGGCGGATGTTCTGAAAGGGAGTGGGAACCGGTTGCTGTTCACTTTCTGCCTGAAGGCTTTAACTGTTTTGTTCTTAAATATTCTGTTTCTCCCCATCGTTTTCCTACTCAGATTCGAGAGGTTGCGGCTGTTATGAATCTTATTTACAGCAATGCAGATGATTGGAACTGTGATACTGAAAAAATAGCAATAATGGGCTTTTCCGCAGGCGGACATCTTGCAGCTCATTATTCAACCATGTACGATTGCAGAGAGATAAGAGATGTTTTTCCTGACAGCAAAGCTGTAAATGCTTCAGTGCTTTGTTATCCTGTTATAACTGCCGATTTTAGCTGTACTCATCAGGGCAGTTTTCTCAATCTTTTAGGTCACGCTCCTGAAACAAAAGAGGAAGAAGAATACTTCTCTTGTGACAAACAGGTGAATGAAAATACACCTCCGACCTTTTTGTGGCATACAGCTGCAGATGATGCTGTACCTGTTGTGAACAGTCTTTTGTATGCCGATTCTCTTGTTCGTAATAATGTTCCGGTTGAATTACATATTTATCCTTATGGCGGACATGGCCTGTCTACCTGTGATAAACATACTATTGATGACGTAACTGATGTGATTGCTTATAACAGCGTATGGATGGATAGTCTTAAACGCTGGTTAAAGCTGATATTTGAATTGTGATACGATGAATGAGTTAAGTAAAATATTCGTTGATATAAAAGACGGAGATAAAATAGTTCTTGAAAAAAATAAAACATACCATGTGCGTCAGGATGATTCTTTTGAATTGTACGGATATTTTTGCTCTAATACGGCAAAAAAACATGAAAATCCTGACGGCTTACGTATGTCGGCAATATATCTCAAGAATAAACGGGATATAACCATTGACGGAAACGGTGCAACTGTTCTTGTTCACGGCAAAATGACGCCGCTTTTGTTTGATAAGTGCGAAAATATTACAGTCCGTGATTTGACAATAGATTATGCCTGTCCGACAATGGCGGAATTTACCGTTCTGTCAAATAATGAAGGTGACTGCCTGATAAAAATTAATCCCGAATGTCTTTTTCGTGTTGAAGACAACGATTTAATATGGCATGGTGAGTATGACAGTAACGGTAAAACCTATTGGGAAGATAGTTATATCGGCAATCGCAGGCTAATAAAGATTTTTGACCCGAAAACAGAAACGTGCAGGGATTTCAGGCGTGATGATCTTGCTTTTGAAAGTATTGAATATGTTGATTCAAATACCTTGCGTGTTCAATTAAAAAATAAAAATGCTGATTTTGCTGAAAACTGTGTTTTTCAGACAAGGAATATTGTCCGTGATCAGACGGGCAGTTTGTTTCAGCGTTGCAAGGATCTCTGTTTTGAAAATATGCGTATTAAGTTTATGCATGGATTGGGTATTGTTTCACAGTTCTGTGAAAACGTGACTTACAAAAATTGCGATCTTACTCCCGGTGAGGGAAGAACTATTGCAAGCACGGCAGACTTTTTTCAGTTTTCAGGTTGCAAAGGCAATCTTATCATAGATAGCTGCAAAGCAAGAGGTGCTCAGGATGATTATATCAATGTTCACGGCACACATTTGCGTATCATTGAAAAAAACAATTCTGAAAAAAGCATAATTGTCCGCTTTATGCATGATGAAACATGGGGATTTCAGGCTTTTGAAGCAGGCGATGAACTTGAGTTTATAAAATGGGATACGCTTATTCCATACGGCAATACAAAAGTTTTATCGTATCAAAAGCTTAGTGATACAGATATAAAACTGTGGCTTGACAGAACTTTGCCGGAGATTGAGCTGAACAAGGATGTAGTAGAAAACGCAACCTGGACACCGAATTTGTATGTGCGAAACTGTGATTTCGGTCCAACAGCAGGCAGAGGCATTCTTTGTACAACCCGAGGTGAAGTTATTATCGAAAATAACAGCTTCCGCAATCTTTGGGGACCCGCTTTGCTGTTAGAAGACGATTGCAACTTTTGGTTTGAGTCTGGATATACAAATGAAATTATTTTCCGTAACAACCGTGTCAGCGGATGCGAATACGGTTTAACATGGGAAAATGCACCTATAATACGTTATACACCGAAGGTCATCGATGATAATTCTCAGTCTTTTGTTCACGGTAAACTGACTCTTACAGGTAACAAATTTGAAAATGCGAGAAACGGTATACATTGCGTATTGCTGGAGTATGTCAGAGAATCTGAGATAATTTGTAATATATTTGATGCACCTTATCGGATAAATACGCATTGTGTGGGTTCCGTTACAGATCGTGATAATAACATAATATAAAACAACAAAAGACTAAGGAAGTGACGGATGCTCCTTGGTCTTTTTTTCTTTTGTGTCAAAACATGATTTTCTGCATAAGCTGTAATGAGGATTGTCCTCAATTACTAATAAGGAGTATGATAATGAATAAACCAAATAACTGTAAATGCGGAGTTACTGTTGAAACAGCAGATTGTGAGAGAACTTTTCTGCCCGATGATATGGCAGTCACAATGGCATATGTTCCCTTTCAGCTTGACCTATCTCATTACTGTCCTGCGGATGCTTTGCGAAAAGGTACTTTATTCTGTGATCTTGATAAACCCTTTAGAGGTCGATGCGTATCATGAATGAAAGAATGAAGCTACTGCACAGCTATAGTGCAGAACAGTTTGCAGCCTGGGAACTGCATTTGTATCTTGATACACACCCCGCAGATAAAAACGCATTAAGAATGCACAAGAAACATTCGGCAAGAGCAGCTGAATTAAAGGAAGAATATGAGAGCAAATTTGGACCGCTGACGCCTGTATCCGGCGAAGGCTGTGATTGGCTGAATGACCCATGGCCATGGGAAAAAGGAGTGTAACGCCCAATGTGGACTTATGAGAAAAAACTGCAATACCCCGTAAACATAAAAAATCCCAACCCTGCTTATGCAAAAATTATTATGGATCAATATGGCGGTCCGGATGGTGAATTAGGTGCATCATTGAGATATTTATCACAGCGATATACAATGCCCTGCGGTGAGCTTAAAGGATTGCTTACGGATATCGGAACAGAAGAGCTTGGACATTTTGAAATGATAGGAGCAATGATTTATCAGCTTACGAGAAACCTCTCGTGCGAAGATATTAAACGCAATGGCTTTGACGCATATTTTGTTACTCACACAGACGGTATATACGCCGCTGCTGCATCAGGCACACCATGGACTGCAAGTTACATTCAAACAAAGGGTGATCCTTTAGCAGATCTTCATGAGAACCTTGCTGCGGAACAGAAAGCAAGGGTAACATATGACAATATCTTACGTCTGATAGATGATCCAGATGTTCTTGATCCTATTCGTTTCTTGAGGGAAAGAGAGATCGTACACTATCAACGATTTGGCGAAGGTATGAGAGTATTGACTGATACACTTGACAGTAAAAACTATTATCTTTACAATCCTTCCTTTGACAGAAATATGAAAAAATAATTAAAACGACTGCGGTGATATACTTTTTTAAGTACTGTTGCCGCAGTTATTAAATTTTACTACACATAAATACATCTGAAGCTTGACAAGTATATTTTGATGTAATAAAATAATAACATAATTAAAAAAGTAGGTGAATCGAATGCAAAAGCTTGATTGGAAAACCTGTTTTAAGGTAGGTTGCAGCATTTTTTGCCTTTATTTGTGTATTTATTATTGGGAAAGTGCAGCGGGAATTATAAAAAGCTGTCTCACGGCAGCAGTACCTTTTTTTGTGGGCTGTGTGATAGCATATCCTGTTAATATCCTTATGAGTTTTTATGAACGTCACTTTTTTCCAAAGTCAAAAAGATCTTCGACTCTGAAAAGCCGCAGACCTGTTTGCCTTGTTTTGGCAATATTGACATTATTTGCATTGGTTGCTATTGTGATAGGTCTTGTAGTGCCACAAATAATATCCTGTTTCTCTCTTTTGATTGCAGAAATTCCGACAGCAATGACGAATATTGTTAATATGCTAAATGAATGGGAATTTGTCCCCGACGATATTATTGAAACACTGTCAGCAATTGATTGGAAGTCAATTATAACTCAAGCTTTCGAGTTCCTTAAGTCTGGTATTAGCAGTGTTGTAGATGTTGTAATTTCTACAGTTTCCTCTGTCGTTTCAGTAGTAACCTCTGCGTTCTTGGGTATTATTTTTGCATTGTATATCCTTTTAAGCAAAGATAAGCTTTTGAGTCAGTGCAAAAAAATATCAAGCCGCTATGTAAAATCAAAGTGGCTTGAAAAGATAAATTATGTGCTTTCCGTTCTTAACGATACATTCCATAAATTTATTGTAGGACAGTGCACTGAAGCTATAATTCTCGGTGTTCTTTGTACTATTGGAATGACTATACTTCGTTTACCGTATGCAGCAATGATAGGAGCTCTTACAGCTCTTATGGCACTAATTCCTATAGTGGGTGCATTTATAAGCGGAGCTATCGGAGCATTTTTGATTTTTACGGAATCTCCTGTAAAAGCTCTTATCTTCCTGATTTTTATAGTTGTTCTTCAGCAGCTTGAAGGTAATCTTATTTATCCAAAGGTTGTAGGCTCATCTATTGGTCTCCCCGGACTTTGGGTGCTTACTGCCGTTACAATAGGCGGAAGTGTAATGGGTATCATGGGTATGATGATTGCTGTGCCTGTTGCTGCAACGATTTACAGATTGGTTAAAAATGAAGTGAATAAAAATGACAAAGAACTGAAGGACGCATCTGAAAATATCGAATAACTACAGAATAATTTTTTATTAAAATACAGCGTATGTCCTCAAAAAAAAGCCGTGTCTTGCGTAAACAAGACACGGCTTTTTACAGTCTGCGGCGGCGGTTCGACGCCGATTCTGAGCTATTAATTATTCTGCTGTCGGTGTAAGCTGATAAATTCTTACATAATCTACAGTGAATATTGATTTATAATTCTTGTCAAGGTTATTGAAACTAGGAAGCTGTCCTGAATTTGAATGTCCGGGACCGCCAAAAGAAAGAATAACATTCACTGGTTCTGTGCAAACACCGTTACCGAATGAAGTTCTTACTGTTTCAACACCGTTGAGATAGAAGATATACTCGTCTTCTGTCCAGAGAAGTCCATATGTATTGTATTCTGAATACATATCATTTTGTGTATAGAAAGAGGGCATATGATAGGAGTCAATACCTTCGTCATCGGGACCGTCAATACCTGCAACATGAATTGTGTTCTTGCTTGCACTGTAACCGAAGCGATAATTAAGATTTTCAAGAATATCAATTTCGGCACCGCCGGGACCGCCTAATGAATATTCAGGATCATAGCAATGCTCACTTTTCAACCAGAATGCAGAATTAAATGCCCCATCGGGATTACAGATGGCTCTTACTTCGTAATAACCGTATGTATACTGCTTATTGAGTGTAATGTCTCCTGTGTACCAGCCTTCACCGTATTCACCATCTCTGTATTCAGCAGTCAGATAAAGATTGCCGTCTTTTACAGAAGCCTGATCAGCAGAAACGTTGTAATACTGCCTTTTCCCTACGCTACGGGGTCTCCAAGTGTTCCAATCTACATCGTCACCTTCAAATTCATCTTCGAAAACGATGCTGTAGCCTGTAAGGTCAAGTTCATCACCGTAGGGAGTGATGGGTGTGTCAGCCACAATAAATGTTAACAGCTGTGAAATGATAGTAACTGTAGCCATAAAGCCTCTTGAACCAATCTTTGCAATGCTGTCAAAAACCTGCTCCAATGCCCATATCTGACGGGGAGCAAAATTAAGTAATTCGCCAATCCAATTAATCATAAAAGATGCCTCTTTTCTTTTTATTTAAACATAAAAGTGATTATTTAAGTTTGTATGTCCTAATAAATGTTGAAACAAGCTTGTTGTAGTCAGAAATATGGAAAACGAGCTCATTGTTTTCATCATCAGTAACGCAGAGACCCTCAGTTTCTGTGTCAAAGCCTGTTGTGTTTCTGTCAAAAACAAGTGTTACTTCACCTGTCATAAGGTCAACTGAGTAAACAGTTTTATTTCCATCTTTAGGATCGCAATTAAGATAGAGAGTGCCGTTAAATACATCGCCTGACTGAACTCTTGCAAGGGGAGTTTCAAGTTCAACAGTGTGTGAAAAACTCATGTCGTCAATGTTGTATACAACTATTCTTTCGGGATTATTAAATTCAGAAGTATAAAGATAATTTTCATCTGTTGCACACCACGGAATACCGTCCGTAAGATATGTTGCATCAAGAACATAATATGTTTCTGTATACTCAAGAGTTTGAGCATCATAGATAAGAACAAGAGGCTGTTCCTCAGCTTTGTCTTCTACAGGAGCATAAATAACACCGTTCTGAACGGAAATATCACCGATGTGGTCATAATTCATATCTTTGAATTCTTGCGGAAGAGCATCAAGAACATCTGTTATTATTTCTCCGCTTTCCATGTCAACAATAGCAAGTGAACAAATCTGTGCGGATGCAATAGAGCCTGATGTGTAATAATAACCATCATAGGTATCGAGTCCCTGTCCCATTATAAATGCATCAACAAGTGTGTAACAGTTATCGCTTTCAATTGTCGCAGTATCTGTATCAGCAGGGGTGGGGCAGATGATGAGTGTGATTGTCGTAAGTATAGTCGTTAATGTTGTAAGATAGGGTCTTAAAAATGATACAATTGTTCCAAGCATATTTTTTACCTCCTTTTATCAGTCAGCAAGAAGTCCGTAATATCTGCCCATCCAATAAGGAAGAAGGTAGATATAGGGCATCATTGCACTCATGCCGTTTGCACCTGCGGTACCGGGAAGCGTTGCAGTACGGTTAACGACTTTACTGTTAACATCAACAAATTCCTCACAACCGGAATCGCATACAAAGGGGTTGCCGTCATAATGTACGAGAACTCTTGCAGAATATTCAACAGGGTATTTGAGCTGAGGAGGAATACCCATAGCTTCCTGTTCAGTATCCCATACAAGGTCTTTTCTGTGACTGTTGTAAACAGGCCATCTTATAAGATCCAAATTCATTTCAGAAAGAGACTTTGCCGCATTTTCAATATCGCAGTTGTTGTTTGTCAGTGCTCCGTAAGCTATATTGAACCAAGGGGACCGTTCAGTTCTTTCATATTCCCAATGATGGGTAAGCCCCATTTTAAATATTTCTTTCTGTGCTTCGTCTTCAGTATAAACAAGCAGGGGATAGATGTTTGTAAAGTCAAGCTGATCATCAATATGAGCAATATGACCGTCCTCACATTTGTACTGCATACAGTTCATTGCATAGTGATGTTTTTTTACCAGCATATCAAATACTTTGTTGTATTTTTCATCACCTGTTACATGGTATGTAGTTTTAAGGAATGAAAGTATTTCAAGAGAGTTTGTTCCTCTTTCGTAATACCAGCGATCATCGTTATTCAGAAGATCAGGTTCCCAGTTTGCCCATGTTGTCGGGATTCCGTCAACATCAGTAAGGTGGAAATCGTGGTCTATTATGTGGTCCGTAATTGTTTTAACGACCTGGGCTATCTTTTTCTTTTCTTCTTCATCAGCAACAAGGTCAAAGTATATTCCGTATGCGAAGTAGTGACCTGTCATTTCATCACTTGATGTTTCACCCAGCCACTCACAATCAGGAATATTTTCACACTGGTGCCATTCTTCTCTTACGCCGGTACCGTAATTTTCTTCATTAGCATATCTTGTTGCTCTTGCAGTGAAGCCGGGTCTTCCTGTAACCTCGGTAAGCTTTATCATAGCTTCAACAGCACGCTTTGCGTTGAACTTTGCTTTTTCATCACCTGTTACCTTGTAACGGAAGCACTGGCTTGCACAGTAAAGACCTGTGAACAATCCGTCATTATCGGAATTGGGAAGCCAACCGGACTCAATATCTCCGTATTTTCTCAATTTTCTTGCAACACTGTAGCCTTCGTTTCTTACGTAATATTTGTCAGCCATTTCATCAAAGTGATTGGCTTTTTCTTCAAGGGTCATAGTCTTTTCGGTTATGAGACTTATACCACGAGGTGTTACTGCAGCAATTGTGCCCTTATCAGAAACAGTGATTTTTGTAACAGTTGGATGAAGGAGCCATGCACCGTATGAAAGGTAGGAAATCTTACCTTCGATAAGAGCAACGATACCGGTTTTAGTTGCAAAATATTTTTTGCCGTCAGCAGCAAAGAACATATCGTTGAATGAACCTGCGGGAACAGAATAAAAATCATTTCCGTTGAACCAGTAGCTTCTGCCGTCGTAAATATTTAGTCCTTCGTCGGAGCCAACCCAAAGATGACCGAGAGCATCAATGGAGAGACATTTTATGTCGGTGCTTAATGCTCCGGAAATGTCAGGAAGAAGCTCTGCCCAATGACGGCGTTTACCTTTCATTGACATAAGACCTGCTGATGAAGTTCCGATATATACAGTTTCTGCGTATCTCGCCTTGTTGTCAAGTGCTGCAAGACAAACAGTGTCTTCGGGAAGGTCAACTATTTTGACTGCCTCGTTGTTCTCAAGAAGGAACAGCTCTTTTTCTGTAATGAACCAAATTGATTTATCAAGTGCTACTGACATATCAATAACAGGAGCGTTAAATCGGGCAATTTTCTGAGCCTTACCTTTTTTGATTTCTGCAAGTGTGTTGTCAATTGCAGCAAAAAGTCTGCCGTCTCTTGAAAAAAGCTTTGTTGCTTTGATGTTTGTCTTTTTTGCTTTGCCGTCAGAGTATTCAACAAGACCGTCGGGCTGGGCAATGTAAAGTGTTTCACCTGAGAAGGCAACAGAGAGAACATTTTCAATGTCTACACCGTTTTCTGCAGTGATAAAAGTTTTGTCATATTGCCTGAATTCACCGAAGTGAAGTGCAGTTTTTTTCATTCGTAATCACTCCAAGGGGTCAATTTTTTCTGAGTCCAATTGAGAATATCGATAAAAATGTGCTCATTATCGTCCTCTCTTAGAATTTCATGGCGAAGTCCGGGGTAAAGGCGTGTTTCAGTTCTAATTCCGTATTGCTCCATTTTATCGCAAAGCTCAATAACACTTCTGCCGAACATTCCCACAACATCTTTTGCTCCCGAAACAAGAAATACCGGCAACTGTGGCGGTATGGCTGCTATACATTCTTCAGAAGATGACTTAAAAAGTGCTTTTTCTATAATCATTAGGCTTGCGGTTGTTACAGGAAAATCAAAATAGGGATCAGTGTCTGCTTCTTCACGGTTTTCACGGCTGACAGAAAGCCACGCAGAGGTATCATCCTCTTTGAAATACTTTGACGTAAGCTTCCCGTAAATGTCACTTATGAATGTGCTGTAGCTATCTTTGCCTATCATGTCACCAAGAGGGTAGAAATAATCCTGCAAGATGGATAACTTACTTCCAACATATGAAGTACCTGATAGTATCAGACCTGATAACTCATCTCCGAAATTAGCTGCATAAATTCTTGCCAAAAATGAGCCTAAATTTTGACCGAGCAGAAAATAGGGAAGTCCGGGATATTTCTTGCTTATAATGTTGTGAAGCAAATGCATATCATCAACCATGCGTATGTCGGTATCAATATCACCGAAATTGCCTAACTGAGCTTCACTTTCAACGGATTTGCCGTGACCGATGTGGTCATTTGCACAGACTACAAAACCGTTGGATGCCATGAATCTTGCAAAGCGGTCATAACGGTCTGCATATTCGACAAAACCGTGAGCGATTTGCAGAACTGCTGTCAGTTCTGCAGAATCGTCTTTCCATATAAGAGTGTGAATCATTGATTTTCCGTCGGTTGAATGATAATATGCCTCGGTTTTGACTATCGCCATTTAATTTACCTCTTATTTAAAATAATAAACTCTTGTTTCGTAAGGCTTAAGAACACACATATTATTGTCTGTTTTCGGATTTTTATAGTTGTTAAGAACAATTTCTCCGTCGGCAAGATTAAAGCCTTCAGGTGCTTTGAAAATCATGTCTTTGTCAGAGAATGAGCAAACGACAAGCATTCTCTGGTCTTCGTAATGTCTTGAATATACAAACAAATCATCACGCTCATGATAATGCTCCTTGTATTGACCGTAAATAACAATTTCATGTTCCTTACGGAATTTGAGAAGCTTTCTGTAGTAATGAAGAATTGAATCGGGATCTTTTTCTGCTGCTTCAACATTGATTTCAGTGTAGTTGGGGTTAACATGGAACCAAGCCTTGTCTGCAGTAGTAAAGCCGGCATTCTTTTCTGCTGACCACTGAACAGGCGTTCTTGCATTATCTCTTGATGCGTAATTTGCAATTTCAAGAATCTTATCTTCAGACATACCGAACTTTCTAAACAGATCGCAGTTGTTGTATGTTGAAACATCATCGTAATCGTTAAGAGATGAAAGAGGAATGTTAGTCATGCCGATTTCCTGACCCTGATAAATGAAGGGAGTACCGCTTTGACAAATGTACATGGTCGCCAGCATTTTTGCACTTTCTACTCTGTATTCAAGGCTGCCGTATCTGTTAATTACTCTGGGCTGGTCATGGTTTTCAAGATAGTTTGCATTCCATGCTTTGCCGTAAAGCTGAGTCTGCCAATTTGTGTACACTTTTTTGAGCTTTTTGAGATTGAACGGCATCTTGATCCAACTTAAGAACATACAGTCAGCTTCCATGTGCTGGAAGTTAAACATCATGTTAAGTGACTGATTGGGACCTTCCTCAATGTGCTTGAGAGCTTTTTTAGGAGTCATCATAGGAGCTTCGCCAACAGTCATGCAGTCATACTTATCATAAACATCTTTACGGAATTCCATAAGATACTGCTTAAGGTTGGGACCGTCCATGTAATGCTCCATACCTGCTGCTATGGGAAGAGGGAATCCGTCAGGAAGTCCTTTTCTCTTTGAAATGTATGTAATAACGTCTTCACGGAAGCCGTCAACGCCCATATCAAGCCAGAAACGCATAATATCCTTAACTTCTTCACGGACTTTAGGGTTATCCATGTTAAGGTCGGGCTGTTCAACTGCAAACAGATGAAGGTACCATGCATCAGCTTCAGCATCGTATGTCCAAGCATCACCTGCAAAATTTGATTTCCAGTCGTTGGGAGGCTTTTTATTGTTTGCTCTGCCCTTTCTCCAGAAATAGTAGTCACGATAAGGACTGTCAGGTTTTTTGCTTTCGATGAACCATTTGTGCTGATCGGAAGTATGGTTGATAACAAGATCCATTATAACTTTCAGATCTCTCTTATGAGCTTCATCAAGCAGTTCTTTGAATTCGTCAAGAGTTCCGAAATCGGGTGAAATATCTCTGTAATCTGCAATGTCATAGCCGTGATCCTTGAAGGGGGAGACATAAAGAGGTGAGAACCATATAGCATCAACGCCAAGGCTCTTGATATAATCAAGCTTTGAAAGTATACCTTTGATATCGCCGATTCCGTCTCCGTTGCCGTCACAGAAGCTTCTTGGCCATACTTGGTATACAGCCATCTCTTTATACCAGCATTTTTTGATGTTTTCTGACATAGTAAAGAGTCCTTTCAACATTAAATTTTTATTTAGTTTATACAAAATATATTTTAACATTAAAAAGGCAATTTGTAAAGTACTATAACTCCACAAATTGCCATGTTTTTTATTGTGCAACTTAAATATATTCACTCAAAGTCTTCAGGTCTTTGACTGCAACGGTTGCTTTTATGTCTGATTGTTCGTACATTTCAGGAGTTGTAACACCCGAGTACACAAGTACGGAAGCGGTGCCGTTTTTCATTCCAATGGCAATGTCAGTCTCCAGTCTGTCTCCTACAAAACAGATTTCATCTCTTGAACAATTGAGCATATGTGTTACATAATCAACTGTATATTCATAGGGTTTTCCAACAATAATGTCAGGATATCTTCCAGCAGAAGCGTAGAACATTTCGATCATTGAACCTGTGTCAGTCATGAAGCCATCAGCAAGGGGGCAGTTTTTGTCAGGATGTGTTGCTATATATTCTGCACCGTTTGCAATAAAATTCGCCGCTTTTGTTATTTTTTCATATGTCAGTGTAGTATCAAAACCGAGAAGAACAATATCGGGAGAATCATTTACAAGATTAAGTCCCGCTTTAATGCAGTCATTAGTAAAATTCTCATTTGCAAGAAGGTAAATTCTTTTTCCGGCTCTGTGTCTTTTGATAAAATCGATTGCTACATGAGAAGAAATAATTACTTTGTTGTCGGGAACGGGATATCCGATTTTGTTTAATTTTTCAAGACATTCTTCTGCATCGTGCGATGAATTATTTGTAAAGAAATAAAAATCCTTGCCTTTAGCCTTTAAACTGTCTGTAAATTCAGATGCCCCGTCAATCATATTGTCTCCCAGATAAAATGTTCCGTCCATATCAATAATAAAATATTTGATTTCTTTCAGCATTTTTACCACCTCGTAATTTTAAATTGCAAGTGTAGATATATTCATTATAAGACAGCATATAATGAAATATCCGTGTACAGTCTTGTTTGAAGCTCGTTTTAACGACTTGTATGTTTCGGCATACATAAGAATAAAGTACGCAATTTCATAAACAAAGGAATATACGAACATCATAAGCTTTAAATTAAATGGCTTATCTGTAATTGCTTGAAGTATGATAAGTACAAGTGACGGCAATAACAGGATAAGCTTTCCGAATGCCGGATCATAGTTGTTCTTAAAGCATTTTTCCACAGCACGCTGACAAAGTACAAGTATCAGCATCGTAAAAGACAGGGTAATTGTGACGTCTGACGAACCGAAAAAGCACATTGTCATTGGTACTATTGAGTAAATCGCAAATTCTGAATTTTCACAAAATCTTTTATAACGCTTGAATTCATCAGATTCTTTAGTTTGTTCCGCTTGAAGTGCTTTTTGATAGCCTTCTTCGGTAATAAGATGCATCTTAAGTAATTTTTTGTAGTATCTTTTGTTTGTTGACGGATGAACAAAGTACTGTACACAATCTGCAATCAGAATAATTACATACACAGCAAACAGAATTTTTGAAAAACTGTCAGACACAACGGAGCTTGCTCCGTTTGTATCAAGAATTTTAAATTTTTCAGCAAAAAGCCCATGTGAAAGAAGGAATGTGATACTTACTCCCAAACCACCTACTGCACCCAATGTGCATTCCATTATCTTCCAATTATCAATCAATTCTTTTATGCTTGAGTCTTCTAAAAATTTCATACCGTTTTTGGCGGGATATTTTGAAAAAATCTGAAAAATCTGACCTATGAGCCATCCGATACCGCCCGAAAGAACGGAACCTGCGACCATGACAAGAGTAGACAGGTCTTTTAAAATTGCGGCAAATACGATTATTTCAATTAGCATTCCTAAAAGTCCGCCCCATGTCTCTCTTCGTGTCTTTGAAAAATATATTCTCGGGAATTTACCCTCCGATGGTTTATACGGCTTATTGAAAATGAAGAAGAATATCAATGCTGACACTGGCAGAAAAACAAAGAATAATACTAAAGCAAGAGTTGAATAGTAACCGCTGAGAACGGATATGTACAGTGAGATGTAACCGCCGAACAGACCGAACCAAATACCACCTTTAACGAACAGTGCAGCAAGTCCTTTTTTTACATTCTCCGGCGGGTAAGAATTCATAGAAAGCCCCAATGTTTCTCCGTAAGTCATATTTCCGCCGCAAAACATTGCAACAGCACCCACTCCGGCAAGCAGATAAGGATTCTGCTGGAGAAACTCACTTCCTGAGATCAAAGCCAGCAGTAATCCCAAAAACGCACCGGGAAGCATAGCTCCTTTTTCACCGCCGAGAATTGTTCCTCGCATTCCCCAACAGTAGGATGTGCCGACAGTTATCAACACCAAAAATAGTACAAGTTTAATCATTTCCATAAAAACACCTCAAAATCTGCAAGTCATAACGTAGAACTTTTTGAAATCTGAATGAACGGAAAAACCGTTTTTCTTATAGAATGCAACAGCATTTTTATTGTTTGCATTTACCATAAGATGAAGTGCATCAACACCTTTTTTCTTTAGATTGTCTTTCAGTGTGTCCATAAGCATTGTTCCGCAACCACAGTGCTGATATTCGGGAAGAATATCAATATGAAAATGTGCAGAATAGTTTTTGGAAAACAGCCCATGACCTATGACTTCTCCCAAAGCAAAAATATAATTTGAAAATCCTGTTGAAGCAATATGCTTTAGTGTCGATCCAATATGATTTTTGTAAAAACTGAAATTTTCACTGCATATAATATATCCTACCGCATTGTCATTGCTATCCGTAAGAGCAATGCAATTATTGGGTTCATTTTTTATGTAGTAATCACAGTAGAATGCAGTTATAAAGTCTGCCGTGTCACCTGTCGGTACAGTTTCTCCCGCAGTAATAAGACAGATGTTTCTGAAATTTTCTTTATCTTCATTTTTGTATGGTCGGATATTCATTTTATCACACCTTTAATCATTCTAAAGTATACAAAAAAAATGATTAAAAGTCTACTGTTTTTTAATTTTTTTGAAAAAA
The DNA here is from genome assembly GCA_964454355.1 of uncultured Eubacteriales bacterium. Lineage (GTDB taxonomy): Bacteria > Bacillota > Clostridia > Oscillospirales > Acutalibacteraceae > UBA1081. The sequence goes on from CAYVTA010000023.1 coordinate 23,058, forward strand.
GTATT
>CAYVTA010000024.1:0-22925 GCA_964454355.1 uncultured Eubacteriales bacterium
TAAATACAGGAAGGTCTGTATGAGTCATAAGCTCGCCTATGTAAGAAACAAGTCTGTCGCCGTCATTTCCGAAGCCCTTTGTTACGAATACAATGCCGTCAACGCCTGTCTGGGACATTCTCTTGACCTCTTCAACCTGTGCAAACCAGGAAGCCTCCATATTTGCAGTTGCAACAACAGTTGTGTCACCCTTATGCTTAGCGGTAAGTTCGGCAAGCTTAATTCTCTCTTCAAGAGTAAGCTCCTTCATCTCTGAACTGCCGCAGACTGCAAAAAGGTGGTCTACGCCCTGAGCGACCTGAAACTCGCAATACTCTTCATAAGTAGCGTAGTCAATGGTTTTATCATCGTGATAGGGAGTGAGCATCAAGGAATAAATACCCTCGATATTGTTAATAAGTTCTTTTTTCATTTAAGTCATTTCCTTTCGGAGCAATTAATTTCCGCTGATATTATACAACTCATAACCGAGTTTGTAAATAGTTTTAATAAATTTTCAGCAGTTATTTTATCATTTCAGAAAACTCGTCTTCATTAATAATTTTTATACCCAGCTCGGTTGCTTTTCTCAGCTTACTTCCCGCATCCTCACCGGCAAGAACTACGGTTGTTTTCTTTGATACGGAAGATGAAGTCTTTCCGCCGAAGGCTTCAATTATTGCACCGGCTTCATTCCTTGTAAAACTTGACAAAGCACCTGTCAGCACGAAAGTCATTCCTGCAAAGCGTTCATCCTTAATTTCCCTTTCAGCAACCATATTTATTCCCAAAAGCCGACATTTTTCAATAATGCTCTTTGTTTCTTCTCTGTTCATAAATTCAGTTACACTTTCAGCCATAACCTTGCCGAAACCGTCAATAGTGAGGATATCTTCTGCTGAAGCGTTCATAATCGAATCAATATCACCGAATTTATCACAAAGAAGCTTAGAAGCTTTCTGACCGATATGACGTATACCTAATGCATAAACAAACCTATAAAGATCATTCTTTTTTGATTTTTCTGCCGCTTCTATGAGATTGAGAGCAGATTTTTCACCCATTCTGTCAATGGATGCAATAATATCCTTATCAAGAGTAAAGATGTCGGTAATATCAGACACTATACCTTTGTTTACAAAAGTTTCAACGATTGCTTCACCCATACCTTCAATATCCATTGCATCTCTTGAACAGAAATGTATAAGATTTCTCACAAGCTGTGCCGGACACTTGGGATTTATACATCTGACAGCAGCTTCGCCTTCTTCACGAACAGTTTTTGAAGCACAGGAGGGGCATATATCCGGTATTTTATAAATCTCATTTTTATCGTTATGCTTTACAACCTTTACAACTTCCGGAATAATATCACCGGCTTTGCTCAATACACAGACATCGCCGATTCGAAGTCCTTTTTCTTTAATAAAGTCCTCATTGTGAAGAGTTGCCCTGCTGACACAAGTACCTGCGAGCATAACAGGTTCAAAAATACCTGTAGGAGTCAGCACCCCTGTTCTGCCCACATTTATTTCAACATCGATAAGAGTTGTTTCCTTTTCTTCAGGCGGATACTTAAAAGCAACTGCCCATTTAGGGAATTTTGCAGTACTTCCCAACATCTGTCGGTGAGAAAAATCATTGACCTTTACAACTGCTCCGTCAATGTCAAAAGCAAGCGACTCACGAATCGATCCTATGCGATCAATTTCGGCAACAACTTCATCAATACTGCTGCATTTTGTATAAAAAGGAACGGTACTCAAGCCCAACTCGGAAATATAATCAAGAGACTGCTTGTGTGAAGTTATCTCAACACCGTCAGCACGCTGTATATTAAAACAAAATATATCAAGCTTACGCTTTGATGTGATTTTAGGGTCTTTTTGACGAAGAGAGCCGGCTGCTGCATTTCTCGGATTTTTGAATGGTTTTTCTCCGTTCATATCCTGTGCTTCAACAAGTGAAGCGAACACCTGCCGAGACATATAAACTTCGCCCCTGACCTCTATCAAAGGAAGATTTTCTTTTATACGCAGAGGAATTGAACGAACGGTACGCAGATTAGCGGTTACATTCTCCCCCACATCTCCGTCACCTCTTGTTGAACCGATAACAAATACGCCGTCACGGTATTCAAGGGATACAGAAAGACCGTCAATTTTAGGCTCCACAACATACTCGGCATCAGGACAGACTTCCTTTACACGGCGGTCAAAATCAAAAATTTCATCAAAGGAAAAAGCATCCTGTAAGCTCTCCATTCGGACAGAGTGTGCAACGCTCTCAAACTGCCCCTGTGCACTGCCTCCTACACGGTGTGTAGGTGAATCGGCGGTAAGCAGCTGCGGATATGCCGTCTCGAGCTCGGTAAGCTCTCTCATGAGCATATCATACTCGTAATCAGAAATTTCATTTGTGTTTTCGACATAGTATTTGTGTATGTGATAATTGAGAATATTTCTTAATTCTTCGGCTCGTTTTTCAGCTTTTTCAAAATCCATTTCAATAATCCTTTGCAAAATCTTATTTTGTTCTTCAAATCTTTTTTCAGTATACCATATTTTACCCCATTTTGCAACGATAACAGCTTTTTTAACAAAACTTCTTGCTTAATTTTATTTTGTATGATATAATTTTTGTTTGTAAATTATAACTTTGGATGTGATCACAAATGGCAGTAAACAACAGCGATATTGATCTTGAATTATATATTATCCGACACGGTCAGACATTCGGCAATCTGGGGAAGCAGATGGAAGGCTTCTCTGAACTTGATATGCATGATGCTCCTCTTACACCCATGGGTAAAAGAATGGCTGAATTATTGGGAGAAAGATTTGAGAATTACGCCTTTGATGCAGTTTATTCCAGCGGTTTAAGAAGAGCTTTGCAGACTGCAACGGAAATTGTAAAAAGACAACCCGAAAACGGTGCACATGAAATAAAAATACTTCCCCTGCTTTCCGAAAACGGCGGTAAGGAGGAGGAATATCCCGGACTTACTTTTTCACAGGCAAAAGAATTTTTCCCTCATGCAACACTTGCAGACGGCTACACTGAAAATGACCGAATGATAAGCTTTACTTCCGGCTGGAACGATGCTCAGCAGCTTGAAAGAGCAAAAAAGGCTATTGCTCACATCAGAGCACATCACGGAAACGGCGAAAAGGTCGCAATTACAGCTCATGCGGCATTCAACACATTCCTTTGTCATGCTTTAATGGGACTTGATCCTGAAGCTGTAATCTTTGACCCTCACTTCCTTAACACAGGTGTTACAAAATTCTATCTTTTTAAAGAAGGAACAGGCAGATACGGAATTGACGTAGTTCTTGCGTGCCTCAACGACCTTTCACATCTTTACAGCGAGTTCCCTGAGTACATTCAGGAGCCGTGCTTCTTCTGATTCACAGCAGAAGAATCGGAGCGTATAATGTATTGATACACTGTGTATCAAATACATTAAAAGGAGATGAAACCCTTGGAAATCTATCTTGACAATAGTGCAACAACAAAGGTGTGCCGTGAAGCTGCTGAAGCAATGACAGATATGCTTATCAACAACTACGGCAACCCATCCTCACTTCACGCAAAAGGCGTTGAAGCATCAATGGCTCTTGAAAGGGCAAGAGGACACCTTGCAAATTCGCTGTCATGTTCAAAAGATGAGATATATTTTACAACAAGCGGAACAACTGCAAACAATACGGCAATTTTCGGTGCAGTTGCAGTAAACAAACGCAAAGGCAACAGAATTATTACAACTTCACTTGAGCATCCGAGTGTTAATGAAGCAATGAAGCGGCTCGAACAGCAAGGCTTTGAAGTAATAAGACTCAAGCCCAATTCAACAGGAGCTTTTTCACCTGCCGAGCTGATGAATGCGGTAAATCAGAAAACCGTCCTTATAAGCATTATGGCTGTTAACAACGAAATCGGAGCGATCAACCCGATAAATCAGTTAAAAACTGCCGTCAGACGTGCAAATTCCTCTGCACTTATTCACGTTGATGCCGTACAGGCTTTTGGCAAAGTTTATCTGAATCCTTCAAAAGCAGGAATCGACCTTATGACTGTAAGTTCTCACAAAATACACGGACCTAAAGGTGCTGGTGCACTCTATGTCAGAAAAGGCGTTAACATGACACCTTACATCGTAGGCGGAGGACAAGAAAAAGGTCTGTTCTCAGGAACAGAGGCGATGCCCGCAATCGTTGGTTTCGGTGAAGCAGTAAGATGTCTGCCTGATATCGGAAAGGAATATGAAGAAGCTAAACATATCCGTGACAGCTTCATTAAAGACGTAACGCAAATAGGCGGCGTTCATATCAATTCCTCTCCGGAATCACTGCCGTATATCATCAATATGTCCGTATTGGGAATCCCCTCACAGACGATGGTAAACGCTCTTTCTGAAAAAGGAATATATGTATCCGCAGGCTCTGCCTGTAAAAAAGGCCACCGAAGCGAAGTTCTTACTGCAATAGGACTTGACCCGAAATTTATTGATTCAGCAATAAGAATCAGTCTTTCAAGATATACTACACATGAAGATATGAAGCAGGTTACTGCCGCAATTGACAGTATTGTAAAGCGAATCAGACGATAAAACTTTTTGGAGATACAAAAATGAAGGAAATTATACTTTTAAAAGACGGTGAGTTGGCATTAAAGGGGCTTAACCGCCGCACATTTGAGGATATACTTATCAAAAATATCAGAACAAGGCTTCGCCATTCCGTAGGTGAGTTCAAATTCATACGTTCACAGTCCACAACTGTCATTGAGCCTGTTGAAGATACGGTTGATTTTGACAGAGCCGTTGATATCATTCAGCATATTTTCGGCGTTGTCGGAATTTCCAGAGCTGCACAATGTGAAAAAGATATTGAAATCATCAAACAGACAACACTTGAATACCTTGGCGATGAGCTTGCATTTGCAAAAACATTTAAAGTTGATGCTAAACGCTCAGATAAAAAATTCCCTATGACCTCCCCTGAGATATGCAATGAGGTAGGCGGCTTTCTTCTCTCAAAATTCCATCACCTAAAGGTTGACGTCCACAATCCGGACATTAAGGTTACAGTTGAAATCAGAGACAATCACGCTTTCATTCACGGCAATCAGCTAAAAGGTGCCGGCGGTATGCCTACAGGAACGGGTGGTAATGCCTGCGTTCTTATTTCCGGCGGCATTGACAGTCCTGTTGCCGCATGGATGATGGCAAAAAGAGGCTTAAAGCTTACCGCAGTGCACTTTGCATCCCCACCCTACACTTCGCAGAGAGCAGAAATGAAGGTTCATGAGCTTCTTAAAAAAGTGGCAAAATACAGTGGAAGAATCGACCTTTATACAGTTCACTTCACCGAACTACAGGAGAGAATCCGTGACAATTCCCCCGAAGATATGTTTACAATAACGATGCGTCGTCTGATGATGAAAATTGCATCCGAAATTGCAGAGAAAAATGACTGTCAGGCTCTTATTACAGGTGAAAGTGTAGGTCAAGTGGCATCACAGACAATGTGGGCATTAAGATGTACTGACGATGCGGCACAGCTCCCCGTCTTCAGACCCTGTATCGGAATGGATAAGAATGAAATTATTGAAATTTCAAGAAAAATTGACACGTTTGATATTTCAATCGAACCTTACGAGGACTGCTGTACAGTATTTACACCGAAGCATCCAAAAACAAAGCCCACCGTCGAAATGGCTCGCACTGCTGAAGCTGCGGCTTGGGACGATGAGCTTGTCAAAACTGCGATTGAAGGAGCAACACACACTGCAATCTTCTAATGTTTACAAAATGATGCAGCACTGATTACCACGAAAGCAAAAGCAATCACGGCAGTTGCAGTTTTCAGACAGTTGAAAATCTTAATCATTTTGCATGCCTTTGCGGCAAAGCAAATACTTTTTGTGATACCCATAAAATACCTCCTTACGGGGGTATTATTTGTAGCAACATACATAATAATACAGTCAGGAAGTGAAAATATGCCTTACAAATATGAATTGCACTGTCATACAAAGGAAGTCAGCAGATGCGGTCAGGTACCCGCAAAGGAAATCATAAAAATGTATAAAGAAAAGGGATATGACGGTATTGTAATAACGGATCACTACTCCCCCATGACTTTCACTCCGAGTACTGTTATGCGGCCTGACAAAGCTGTTGATTTTTATACAAGAGGTTATAAGGCTGCACTTGAAGAAGCTGGAAATGATTTTACGGTTCTGCTTGGCATGGAGCTGAGATACTACGCAACGGCAAATGATTATCTGGTTTACGGCATCAGCGAAGAAATGCTCAAATCAAGCGGAAATCTTATGGCAATGTATCCGAGAAGATTTTACAAGTTTGCAAAAAAGAACGGCTTAATCGTAACACAAGCACATCCTTTCAGAGACTGGATGATAAGAATAAATCCTAAACATCTGGACGGTGCAGAGGTTTTTAACGGTAAAGCTTCAAAAGAAGCCAATGAAAAGAGCCTTCAATGGGCAAAAGCAAACAATATGTCAGTGATGGTCAGCGGAAGCGACTTTCACAGACCGAAAAACCTTGCAAAAGGCGGAATTATTACTCAATCGCAGATAAAAACAAATGAAGATCTGATTAAAATTCTCAAAACAGGAGAATTTGAACGAATTGAAAATGAATAACGGCTTTCACCGCAGTACGGTGACAGCCGTTTTCTTGCATCCCATTTTCACTTATCACAAAGCTAATTGAGATTTTTTTAGTAATACATCATAACAAGTACAGTTTCATAACAAATAACAAGGAACGCAAACAACATCGGCACAGTAAGAATATACGCACCAAAAAGATTTTTGGCGGAAATCTTTGCTGAATAAGGATGAACCTGACCGTAAATATTCTTACCTTGATTTATCAGCGGAGATTTTTTCATAGGTCTGTCGCTGAATTTTTTTACAACAAAATATGCAAGTACAATACCAAGTACCATTACAATGTAAAATACCGAGTCGCAAATTTTGTACTGCCATGAATCCATGCCATAAATATCATAAATAATATTCACGGTAACAGAGAATGCGTTATTCATGAAATGAATAAGCACGCCGGTCCACACAGATTCCGTTACAACAACTGCATAGCCGATTATAATTCCGGCAAGGAAAGCAAAAGGAATCTGTATAAGATTGCAATGCATAAAACCGAAAATCAAGGCGGAGCATATAATTGCAAACCAATCTCCGTAACGGCGTAAGGGCTGCATAATAATACCTCGGAGTGCCATTTCTTCAATAAGAGCAGGTACAACTGCCGTGCTGATATAAAACAGAATTATACCCGGTGCTGATGTAGGTGTTTCAGTTGCTATGGAATACTCCAGCTCCTTACCGGTGAGCATCTCAAAAAACATCTCGAAATAGGCATTTACCACATTTGCCAGCATACACATTCCGAAGCCGGCAACAACAACTAAAGGAAGATATTTAGCCTTTTGCGGTTTATCCATCGGTATTCTGCCGACGATTCCTTTTTTGTGAAAAATAAGCCCCAGCAAGAAAAACGGTCCGCCGACAACGAATATTGAGTAAATTATCTCATAAATAAACTCAAACTCAATTGTGCATACTGCGTCATTGAAATTTGTATAAGCCTGACCGCCTACTGCTGAAATAATATCATCAATCAGCAAAAATATCCCTGAATAGACGGAGGAACACACGATATACAAAAGCACTGCACAAGCAGCCATTGTACTTAGCGTTTTAAGCCGTTTTTTCTCCCGAAACCACACATCGTGAGGCACGAATTTGGGCATACTGTACGGCGAATATTGATATGAGCCGTTGTTATAATTGTTATTTTCAGGCGGTGTAAATCCACCCGAGTTAAATTCCATATAATCTCTCCCCAAGCAATAATTTACCGTACCGATAAATTATAAATTATAAATTATATTTCTGCAAGCACCTTATGCAAAGCATCGGCTGCAACAGCAAAGGCTTCAGTATTTGAGCCATACTTAAAATCGTCTTTAAGCACATCTGCCGTTCCGCCTTCCTGCTCCAAATCCTTAAGTCCGTCAAAAACCTTAAGATGAGGCTCAAGAGTAAGGAAACGCTCGCCATCCTTTTTGCTAAAGCGTGCAAGCAACTCGCTGAAGCAACCGTCACCGCATCCGCAGGGAACAACAAAACCGTCAGACATTCTTGCATCCTTAATATGCATATATTCAATATAATCTGCTAACTTTTCATAAGCAGGGATTATTTCAACTCCGCACTGAATAAAGTTTGCAGGGTCAAAGATACCTTTTATTTTTCCTTCAAGAGCAGTGAGAATATCAAGGCATCTTTCATCATTATCGCCGTAAATTCCCTTTTCATTCTCGTGACAGCACCAAATACCGCTTGCAAGTGAATAATCACAGAATTTTTCAAGTCTTTCCATAACTTCATCACGGTACTGAGCGTATGTATCGCCTTCTATGTAAAATGAAAACATACGAATGTTTTTTGTGCCGAGAATGCAAGCATTTTCAACAGTCTGTTTAAATTTTTCAAAATGAGGAGCAAAATCATCTGTTATATTGATTTTTCCAAACGGTGAACCTATTGCGGAAACGCCGATTCCGTTATCATCAAGAATTTTTCTCAGCTCTTTTGCCATATCGGAAGTATAATCGGAAATATTTGTACCGTTTATACCTCTTGGCTCAATATGGGTAAGGTTATTATCCTTTAAAACCTTTATCTGATCCTCAATTGTTTTTCCGCCTTCATCCGCAAAAGCAGAAAGTATAAATTTTGCCATAATCAGCCTCCGAGAATCTCTTTGTACATCTTAATATATTCGCCTGCGGAACGGCTCCAGCTAAGATCACATTCCATTGCACGTTTCATAAGAATAGCCCAGCCCTCGGCATCTTTGTATCCGTCAACAGCTCTTCTCATAGCATGAAGCATATCATGAGCATTGTAGCTTGCGAATGTGAAGCCGTTGCCTTCACCTGAACCGCTGTCCTGAATTGAATCCTTAAGTCCGCCTGTCTCTCTTACAATAGGAATAGAGCCATATCTGAGAGCTATCATCTGGGAAAGTCCGCAAGGCTCGCTCTTTGAAGGCATAAGGAAAATGTCAGAGCCTGCGTAAATCTTGTTTGCAAGGTCAGCAAAGAAGCCCAGCTTCAGACCTACTCTGTCAGGATACTTTTCAGCAAGATATGAGAAGAAGCTCTCATACTGCCATTCACCGGAACCGAGAATAACTATCTGAGCATCTGATGAACAGATAAACTCTTCGAGAACTGTTTTTACAAGATCAAAGCCCTTGTGTCCAACGAGTCTTGAAACCATCGCTAAAATAGGAGCGTCAGCTTTTTCGGGAAGATTAAAATACTTCTGGAGCTCTGCCTTGTTCTTTTTCTTATTCTCAGGCTTTTCTGCTGTAAAATTAGCCCATATGTCCTTATCAGTTTCAGGATTATACATATCATAACCGATACCATTAAGGATACCCTGCAATTTCCATGAACGTTGTGCAAGAATGGGGTCAAGACCATGTGAAAACCACGGATCAAGAATCTCATTTGCGTATGTGGGGCTTACGGTCGTAACCTTATTAGCTGTTTCAATAGCACCTTTCATAAGGTTTACACATCCATCATACTCAAGGATATGAGCACTGTCGGGATTGGCACCTACAACCTCTGTAATAAGCTCCATGCCGTACTTACCCTGATACTGGATATTATGAATTGTGAAAACTGTCTTAATATTTTCATATCCGGGGGCAGTAGCATACATTGTGCTGTAATAATAAGGGACAAGAGCTGTCTGCCAGTCATTACAATGAATAATATCGGGTTTAAAATCAATTACGGGGATAATTTCAAGAATTGCTCTTGAGAAGAATGCAAATCTTTCAGCATCATCATAATGTCCGTAGATTGAATCACGCTTGAAATAATACTCATTATCAATAAAATAGTACACAACGCCGTCTTTTCTCAGTTCAAATACGCCGCAGTACTGTCTTCTCCACGCAACAGGAACAACAATGTTTGTCAGGAATTTCATCTGCTCTTTGAACTCCTGTTTAATGCCAGAATAAAGAGGCATAACAACACGGCAGCCTATCATTCGCTTTCTTAATGCCTGAGGAAGTGAGCCTGCAACATCGCCCAAACCGCCGCTTGCGATAAACGGCTTTGCCTCACTTACTGCAAATAAAACCTTCATATGTTTATCTCCTTTCATTTCTGCTGCGAAAGAAATTCATCACAAAGTGATGTATACGCAACAGCACCTTTGGAATTTTTGTCAAAATACATTATAGGCTGACCAAAGCTGGGAGCTTCGGAAAGTCTTACATTTCTCGGAATAACCGACGAGTAAACTTTTTTCGGGAAGAAACGCTTTACTTCAGCAACAACCTGCTGTGTAAGATTGAGTCTTCCGTCATACATGGTAAGAAGTACACCCTCAAGCTCAAGATAGGGATTGTACATTTGCTTGATTTTTCTTGCAGTGGACATAAGCTGGGAAAGACCTTCAAGAGCATAATATTCACACTGAATGGGAACTAAAAATGTGTCCGAAGCTGTAAGTGCATTAAGAGTAATAAGACCTAAGGATGGCGGACAATCAAGGAATATGTAATCATATTTTTCCCAAATTGAAGCAAGAGCGTTTTTAAGAATGCTTTCCCTGTTTTTCATATCTATAATCTCAAGCTCAGCACCTGCAAGATTCATATTTGCAGGAATCAAATCAATTCCTTCAAATTGAGTCTGAATTATTGCTTCTTCGGCTGTTATCTCACCCGTAAGAAGCTCATAGGAGGATTTTTTTATCTCTCTTTTATTTATGCCGTAACCGCTTGTGGAATTACCCTGAGGGTCGATATCCACAAGAAGAAGTTTTTTGCCTTTTGCTCCGATTGCGGCTGACAAATTGACTGCGGTTGTGGTTTTTCCCACACCGCCTTTCTGATTGAGTATTGAAACGGTTTTAGCCATATTCACACCTGTTTACTTTATAAATCTTTTTACGCTTGATTGAGTGCCGAGAACTATCATTCGTTCACTGTCACTAAAAACATAATCCGGTCTTGGGTTAGAGTTAAGCTCTCCTGATTTGTTTCTTACGGCAAGAATATTCAAGTCATACTTTGAACGGACATTTAATCCGCTTATGCTTTTTCCGAACCAACTGTCCGGAACAAAAATTTCATATATCGCAACTTCATTTGAAATTTCAAAATAATCAACGAGATGATTTGAGCTGAATTTCACAGCAATCTTGGATGCCATATCTTTTTCGGGATAAACGATTTCATCCGCACCATTTTTAAGAAGGAATTTTGCATGGATATCTCTGCCGGCTTTACTTACAATGTATTTAGCTCCGAGAGAACGAAGCAGATCCGTGGTTTCAAGACTGCTCTGAAAATCCTCTCCCATACAAACGAAGCAGATATCAAAGTTTTTTACATCCAAAGATTCGAGGACTTCAAGCTTGGTGCAGTCACCGATCTGTGCATATGTTACCGTGCTGAGCATGGACTGTACCGATTCTTCATCACGGTCAACAACCATAACTTCATCGCCCAGCTCGATAAACTTTTCTGCAAGATGTCTTCCGAATCTTCCCAGACCTATTATAAGAATATTTTTCATATAAACACTAACCTATCATAATTTTTTCAGTAGGATAAAGAACTTTAGACTCGGTTTTTCTCTGCATGAAGAACATCGCAAAAGACATACTGCCAACTCTTCCGCAGAACATAAGAACTGTAAGAATTATCTGTCCTGTCATATTAATACCGCCCATAACACCCACGGAAACGCCAACCGTGCCAACTGCCGAAACAGTCTCGAAAAGCATCTGAGGGAGAGTAAACTGCGAATTTGTCCCGCAGATAGCAAGAGTGGATGTAAAGACAAACGTGATGTAAATAACAAGAACCGTCAAAGCCTTTCTGATGTCTTCACTGTCAATTCTTCTTGAAAAAACATTTACATTCTTTGAATTACGAACCGTAGCCCATACAGTGAGTACAATAACTGCAAATGTTGTTGTCTTCATGCCTCCTGCCGTAGAGCCGGGGCTTCCGCCGATTATCATAAGCAGCAAATGCAAAAGATATGAGCCGGGAGTCATGTCAGCAACCGCAATAGAATTAAAGCCTGCCGTTCTTGCTGAAGCTGATGTAAAAAATGAGTTTAATATTTTATCAAACAGACTCATATCAGCAAGAGTTCCGTTATATTCAAATATAAAAATCAGAACCGTACCCGCCAGAAGCAGAAATCCGCTTGTAGCCAAAGCAAGCTTCGAGCTCAAACAATATCTCTTAAAACGGAACTTATTTCTGACAATTTCCGCCCATACAACAAAGCCCATTCCGCCGATAATAATAAGTGCGGAAAGTGTAAGCATAACAACAACATCCGAACTGAAATACGTCATGGAGCTGTAAGGCTTAATAACACCCATCAAATCAAAGCCTGCATTACAAAAAGCAGAGACAGAATGGAAAATTGAGTAATAAATGCCTCTTTTTATTCCAAATACACCTATAAATCGTGTTGAAAGAATAACAGCACCCGCCGATTCAAAAATAACAGTACCTATAACAGCTTTTTTCACAAGTCCGGAAAGACCGCCTATGCTCAGAGAATTTGTACTTTCTTTCAGCAAGCCTCTTTCACGAAGACCGATTTTTCGGTCAATAAGAATGGAAAACATCGTAATAAACACCATGTATCCCAATCCGCCTACCTGAATAAGACCTAAAATCACAAGCTGACCGAATAAAGACCAATGAGTGAACGTATCATAAACAATAAGACCCGTCACACAGGATGCAGACGTTGCCGTGGTAAGTGCATCAGCAAAAGGTGTCCACTCCCCTGACTTTGATGAAAGCGGAAGCATCAGAAGTACCGTTCCGAATACAGTGAAAAACAAATAACCGGCAACAACAACTCTCGTAAATGAGGCAGAAATCAATTTGTTTTTCAAATTGCGAAGTATGCTTTTACATTTTTCCATAATTAAATAAGTGATTTGACACGTTTTGCTTCAGCCTTGACATTTTCAAAGGCAGGACCGCCTGCAGAAGTTCTCATTTTCGTGCATCTGTCAAGATCTACGGCATCATATATACTTTCGTCAAATTTTTCTGAAAATTTCTTATATTCATCAAGCTCAAGCTCCTCAAGAGTTGTATTTTTTTCAATACAATGAGCAACAAGACCGCCTGTTATCTTATATGCATCACGGAAAGGCATTCCCTTTGAAACAAGATAGTCTGCACAGTCGGTAGCATTAATAAATCCGCCTGCCGCCGCTTTTCTCATATTTTCAGTTTTAACGGTCATTGTTTCAAGCATGGGGATAAATGCTGTAAGACAAGCCTTAACGGTATCAACAGCATCAAAAATACACTCTTTGTCCTCCTGCATATCTTTGTTATAAGCAAGAGGGATTCCCTTCATAACAGTAAGAATAGTCATATTATCGCCGAAAACTCTGCCGGATTTACCTCTTACAAGCTCGGCAATATCGGGGTTCTTTTTCTGCGGCATTATGCTTGAGCCTGTTGAAAAAGCATCGTCAAGCTCAATAAACCTAAATTCATGAGAACACCAAAGAATTATCTCCTCTGAAAATCTTGAAAGATGTACGGCAATAGTTGAAAGGCATGACGATAATTCAATGATAAAGTCTCTGTCGGAAACACCGTCGAGAGAGTTGTGGCAAATATCATTAAAGCCTAAAAGCTCAGCAGTTTTTGCCCTGTCTGTGTTATAAGTTGTACCGGCAAGAGCACAGCATCCCAGAGGTGAACGTGCTGTACGCTTTTTGCAGTCTGCAAGTCTCTCTCTGTCACGCAGGAACATTTCCGCATAAGCGAGCATATAGTGACCGAAAGTAACAGGCTGTGCCCTTTGAAGATGAGTGTAGCCGGGCATAACAGCTTGAGCATACTTTTCACCCATATCAGCAAGTACACTGATAATATTGCAAAGCAGTTCATCAACAGCCTCATTCTCCTTGATAAGATTCAATCTTATATCAAGAGCAACCTGATCATTTCTGCTTCTTGCAGTGTGCAATCTCTTGCCTGCATCTCCGATTCGCTTCGTAAGTTCACCTTCGGTAAAGGTATGGATATCCTCAGCCGTCATATCAATTTCAAGCCTACCGGAATCGATATCAGCCTCAATTTCACGCAGTCCGTTTATAATTTTTTCTGCATCCTCTTCAGAGATGATACCCTGAATGCCGAGCATTGTCGCATGAGCAATACTGCCTTTTATATCTTCCTTATACATTCTCTTGTCAATACCGATAGATGCATTGAAATCATTTGTAATTTTGTCCGCTTCTTTTGAAAAGCGACCTGTCCAGAGTTTCATAATATTGTCCTTTATTAATTAATACTTTGCAATTATATCCTTAAGGAAGACTACTGCCTTACCGATATCAGCGGCAGGATCGTCACCGACTTCACGCTCAATTGTAAGGAATCCCTTGAAACCGATATCCTCAAGAGCTTTAAGATAAGCAGGGAAATCAACACTTCCCTCACCCAGAGGAACTTCAATAAATGAGTCATCTTCCACAATAATATCCTTTTTAATACCGTAAACGACTTCAGGATCAAGATAGAACAACTGTTTGCCGTCTTTTGCATGAGTATGAACGATATAATCTTTAAGGTTGTGAACTGCCTTTACGGGATCATCACCCGTAACCATAACAAGGTTTGCAGGGTCAAGGTTTACACCTACGCCCTTTGAGCCCAAAGAATCAAGGAATGATTTAAGTGTTGCGGAGGTTTCGGGACCTGTCTCAATAGCAAAATGAGCATCAAGCTTATCTGCATACTCAGCAAGTGAGAAGCAAGCCTCCTGCATGATTTTATAACGGTCATGGTCAGGATCCTCAGGAACAACACCGATATGAGTAGTAACAATATCTGTCTCAAGCTCTTTTGCCATTTCAAGAATTTCCTTGGACTTTTCAACCTTCCAGATATTGTTTTCGGGAACGGTAAATCCGCCGCCGCCCAAATCACCGCAAAGTGCAGAAATAACAAGTCCGTTATCTTTAACAAGCTTTAAAAACTCTCTTCTCTTCTCCTTTGAAAGGTTTTCAGGAGCCATTTCGCCTCTTGATGCGTAAACCTGAATGCCGTTTGCCCCAAGCTTTGCTGCCTTAACTACGGCTTCTCTCAAATCACACTTAAAAGAGTCAATAATTACACCTATAGGAAAATTATACATAGAAAATACCTCATTTCAATAATTATAATCTATCACTATAAATTATATACCGAAACAAAGGGAATGTCAATTAAAATTTAATTATAAAAACACTTGACAAATCCTAAATAATCATTATAATATAATACAGAACATTTGTTCATAAAGAATAAAAAAAGTGTATAAACACAGAAATAAGAATATCTGCATTAAGCTCATTTAATTTAACAACAAACACTGTTGAGCAAAAAAACTAATGTTAATGAGCGTAATGTGAGAAGTGCAACAAAACACTTAAAATCGACAAGTGAAGTGACAACAAGAAAAATCAATAAAACCACGGCGTATAGCCTTGTGAACTACAACGGATACAAACAATGTGACAAAACAAGTGACATCGAAACGACAACGAAACGACAACGAAACGACAACGAAACGACAACACTAAGAGAATGTAATAATGAAGAGAATGAAAGAATGAGAGATTGTGTGTGGGGCAGGCACACACAAAACGCACCTTCCGAAAAAGCAAAAAAAAGAGACTGCAAAGGGCATTCCCATACAATCTCTTTAACATGATGTTTAATCAAACAAGCCCTGAGGCTTTTCTGATAATTCTTGCGTCTGCAGCAGTAACCTGACCGACAACCCCGACATAAGCATAAAGCTTGACGACATTTTAAATTATTGACATCATTTTTGCCTTGTGTTACCATAAATCAGAGGCGGTGTTTTCATTTATACGACACAACGACTCTTACATACAACACTCTCGAAACAGAAAAGAGGCATAATGAAAAAATGCAGGCTGATAATTTTTTCCCCGCAAAAGAAATATGCTCTGCGGATTTTTCATCATTTACAGCATTTGACATTGAAACAACCGGGCTTGCAAGAGACTCAAAAATCATAGAAATCGGTGCAGTCAAGGTTGTCAACGGAGTAATTACCGACTGCTTTAATGAACTGATAAATCCCGGTGTAATTATTCCGTCAAGAATTACATACATAACGGGAATCACAAACGAAATGGTCCGGAACTGCGACACCGTTGATAATGCTCTTATGCGTTTTGTCCGATTTGCAGGAGATGATATATTGCTTGGACACAATGCTGTAAGCTTCGACTGTCCGATAATGCGTCATCGGGCAAACGAGTATGAAATTTACATCAAAAATGATGTTTTTGATACTCTGCGTTTTCTGCGTTACAAGTGCGAACCGTTTCCGGGAATGACAAGTAAATCTTTAGGTAATCTGTGCGAATATTTCGGTATTGAGGCTGCAAATTTTCATCGTGCCGCAGCAGATGCCGAAGCGACTGCAAAGCTTTATTTTGAGTTAAAAAGTAAAGCAATACCAAAATAACAACCTTTTTTCTGTTTGACAAATCCGCATATATATAGTATTATTGTGAAGACATATAAAGATAAAAGGAGCTTTGTGATGCATTATATAATAATGGATCTTGAGTGGAACAATTCATACAATAAAAAACTCAAAAGCTTTTTCAATGAAATAATAGAAATCGGTGCAGTCATGGTTGACGAAGAGCTTGAAGTAACGGATACCTTTTCCGTGCTTATCAAGTCTCAGCTTGCAAACAAGCTAAGCGGAAGAGTCAAGAATCTCACACATATTTCAAACGAAGATATGTACGGCGGTATAAGCTTCAACAAAGCAATCTCCGATTTTTCAAAATGGATAGGCAACAGAGATTGCCTTTTTATGTCGTGGGGCAACGGTGACCTGAGAGTAATGCTCGACAACCTGAAATTTTTCTGCGATACGGATACAATTCCTTTTATTCCCGCATATGCGGATCTGCAAAAATACTGTCAACAGAAGCTGGAGTTGTCAAATGCTCAGCAGATAGGTCTGTCAGCAGCCGCAACACTGTTCGGAATTGATGTGAGCGAATATTCAACCCACAGAGCCCTTGATGATTCACTTCTGAGCTTGAGATGCTTGAAAAAATCCTATAACAGAGATGATTTGCTCAGTCAAATGCTTATATGCGATGAAAATTTTTATAAAAAGCTGTTTTTTAAGGCAAAATACATTACAAATATACATGATGAAAGAATAGACAGGAGCAAAATGGTCTGCTTCTGCGACGAATGCAAAAAAAGAATGAGCAAGGTTTCCGATTGGAAATCAGTCAATCAGTCGTTTCGAGCGTTGTTTTACTGCAAAAATTGTGATGACTATGCCATGTTTTCAATCCGTTTTAAAGAATGTTTTGATCATATAGATATAAAATCAAAAAAAAGCAAGGTAGCAACACAACAATCTACCGATGAAAAAAGGGAAAAGAAAGAAGAAGAATGAAAAAAAAAGTAATTATACCTGTAGTTGTACTTCTCCTGCTTGCAGTAGGAATTTTTATAGGTTGGCTCATTTATGATGCTTATAAACAAGAAACGGTAACTCCTGCAGATATAGAATCCATGATTAAGGACAATGCCGATACTGCATTTGAATTTATCAAAAACGAAAAGCCTTTACCTGACAATATAAGAGGCTATATAATAGATCCCGAAAGGGATTTTGACGCAACCGCTGAAGATTTAAATACTTCGGCTCTTTCCGTGTTTGAAAAAGTCGATGCTATTCTGCCTGATACCGTTCTTATCAGATACACAGAAGAAAGTGCAGGTTATCTCAAATCTGCAGCAGACGTCAATGAGCTTGATGTTATTTTTTATGTACGGGAAGATATGCTGAAAAAAGAAAAGCTTGTTCAGCTTTACGAAACATACGGCGTAAACATGATTTGTGTTGAGCTCAATGATAACAGCAGCATCAAAAAAGTTGAACAGCTCAGCTTTGAGCTTAACGAAGAAGGAATTTATTTAGGTGCGTCAGTGCAGGAAACACTCTCCGACGAAATCAAAGCATCTGTTGAAAATTCAGCTCTGGATTTCTATTTTGTAAAAATAGATACTATTGACATAACGGAAGGCGAAGAAGTAATCAAAATCTGGGCACAATCCGCATTAAAATCAAAATCTAAGGTTTATGCCATTTTAAGGAACGACTTAGTGACAAATGCGGACTCAAACGAGGTCTACAATTTGCTTCGATACACATACAATTACGGTGGCTTTTCCGGCTGCATAATGTATGACAGAGAGAAATTGAGCGAAGATTACCAAAAAACGGCTACAAAGCTCTATTCCTACAATGAATATTTCAACGATGTGGATTATACAGCCCTTACACTTACGGATTTCAGTGTAAAAGAAGATTACTCTGCCGTTGTTTTCAGCGGAAACACATCCGACCCGACATATCCCGTTCACGTGTGGTGTACCGCAGCTGACAGCTGGCAGGCTGTTTCGGTAAATGAAGAAGACGGAGCATTCACCGTTTCCGTTCCCCTCATATACGGCGAAAACAAAATCATCGTCAAGCACAAAAATGCAATGTATACGTATTTCATTGACAAGGTTGTTGACGTTATGACCTCACAGGAGGCTGTCATTGAAGGTAACACTGTATCTTTCCGTGTCACAGCCGTAAAAAATTCGCAAGTCTATGCTTGTGTTGCAAATAACTATCCTGTCATGCTTGAACAAACAGAAGATATTGATTCAGCTTACGCTCTGTATACAGGCACATTGGAACTGCCTGACGATATGCTTCATCTGATAAGCGAGCAAATATCCTATGCCGCAACATATAACGGCTTGAGCGACATCGTCATGTGCTGTGAAGAAGATGAAATTACACCATATGATAACCACTCTATGGGCAATTCAGATTTCTGCGTTGTTACAAAAAACTATGCGGAAACAACCTCAACCGCATCGGCGGATGACACATCTGACCCAACCTGCACACCACAGCTTGCAGGCTCATACAGCAGCGTTTCTTCTTACTCTGTAAACGACAATTACGTTATCTGTCAGACGCAGTCAGGAATGAAGCTTCATCTCGAAGATACACGCTTAATTCTCGGCGGTTTCATTATGCCGGAGAACAATATCAATCTCGAAAGCATTTCATATTCAGGAAATACTGCACTGACATTCTCATCAAGCTATCCTGTTTTCGTTAAACTGCTTCAAGAGCCGCAGGAATATTACACGGGATATCTTGAAAGGATTTACAACGTAGAAGATTTCAGTGCGGAATATGTTGACATTATTTTCATGGATACTGTCACCTGTTCACAATCGTCAGAGTTTGACCTGACTGACAGCTCGATATTCTCAGGCTTTGAATGGTATTCAAACTCTGAAAAAAGCTCTGTTACGCTCAGACTTTACCTGAAAAATGCAGGCTCCTTCAACGGTTATTCTTATCGATATGACGAAAACGGTAAAATTATAATTGAATTTAATAACAATCCTTCATCTTTGGAAGGAACAGTCATAATGATTGACCCCGGACACGGCGGTTACGGAAGTCCGGGTACAAACTACCAAATGGATATTTATGAAAAAGACATTACCCTTTCTGTTTCTCAGATGATTGCTGATATTCTCAGAGAAAACGGTGCCACGGTAGTTATGACAAGGACACAGGACGATGCGGTATTCCTTTCTGAAAGAGTTGAAATGATACGGGAGCAGAACCCTGATATATATGTAAGTATACACTGCGACGGTTCGGAAGACACATCAACTTACGGTACGCACACATTCTATTATAAAAGTTATTCCATGCCACTCGCTTCATCAATCCACAATCAGTTAGTAACCGCATACAGAAATTACTACTACACAGACACAGCATCAACCGAGTATGAAAAGCTGGACAGAGGATGCAAATTCTTTCCTTACATGGTGACTCGTGTGGAAGAATGTCCTTCAGTGCTTGTTGAAATAGGATATCTTACAAATGATGTTGATGTACAATTCCTTATCAGCGAAGGCGGACAGAAGGTTCTTTCTACCGCAGTTGCTCAGGGTATAATTGATTATATTGTAAATTTCTGAATAGCTGTTTTTTAACAAATAGTTTATATAATTTCAATGTTTTTTTAAGAAACATTGATTATAATTCAGACATAAGATGCATCGAAAAGGTATGCTGTCCTTACCATGCGGAAGAGAAAAAAAGGCTAAAAAGGACAGACAAACAGCTCCTGCCGTGAAAACGGCGATTACATACAGTACACTACCTCTTAAAATGTCAGAATGCAGTTCTCCGAGCGGGAACTGCATTTTGGCGTTATCGGAAGATATCACAAAAAAAGAAATAACCCTTGACTGCTCATCACTTGAATCATCAGTCAAGGGTTATTTCCATTCACTCTTGATATCTAACATCTTTTTGTTTACCTGCTTCTTTCTACAGATTTTTTTGATGTTCCATCCTACTCAAACCCATCTCGACAACCGCACTCAATTTCTCTTTCTCATAAGTGAGATAAACTTTCGCTTCGAAATACATCTTTTCAAATCAACATCTTTTTCAGATTCATCACTTAAGGTATTTTACTGTAAAATCTTCTTTTCTTTAATTTTTTGTTTTTCCTTTTTATTCCTTTTTATTCTTTTTTATTCTTTTCTTTTGTTTTTTTTCTTATTTACCTTTAGCTATGAATCTCAGGTTTTTTTACCTGTACATCGGGTATCACCTCTCTGTGTCTATATAGTAACACACAATTTTAATTTTTTCAATATGTAATTTTGTCTAAAGTTTACCAAATTCATTTATGCAATGTGCAGATTTTATAAAAACTGCACATTATTGATTGACAACCGGAAAAAACTTTTGCTATAATAAAACTGTTAGGGCTGTCACACCGAGAAGAGTGCGACAGCCCTTTGTGCTTCTATTGTTTTGCATAAATATAAATATTTTCATTTCCCATATCGGTCAGCTCATAACCGTTTTCAATCCACTTCTGAGCTAACTCAAGGGATTCATTTTTATATCCTGAACGAACATCTAAAATGAGATAATCGGTATCGGTTTCATCCCTGTAATATACTTCGTAGATTTCTTCCCTCTCACACAGATGAGGAATAAGAAATGTGGAAGCGGTAACAGAAGCGTCTTCGGGAATACTCTCAAGCAAAGCATCCATTTCTGCATACATTTCCCCGTGTTCCGTCTGTCTGTAAACATAAGTATCCAATTTGGGAACAAACATCATGCAGAACATCATTACTGCAAGTCCTGCAGCAGTCAAACAAGCCATATCTCTGTTTTTCTGTTTCATATCGTCTATGTTCGGAATACAGGAATAAAGCAAAAGCGTACTGATACCAAAGCTGTACTGGTATGTGATGTCATACTGATAAGCATAATCGGTCAACAGATTGAGAAGAATGGGCAGAACGAGAATAAGCCTTGATTTTTTCTTTGTAAAAAACGGAATAAATGCAAGAGGAGACATAAGCTGAAGAAAGTAAATCACTTTTTTTGCACTTTCATTCTTTTCATTAAAAATATTTGTGACAGTGTAAGAAAGATTTGAAAATACGGTTTTGATTATTCCGAAAAGTCCGTCATCACCGACTATCATTGCATCATATCTGTATTCCATAATTCCGGTGCCGTGGTTTTCAATATATGCACAAGCAGCAACGAAATACACGACAGCCATCACTGCCAAAGCTCCGCCCTTGATAAAGTCTTTTTTTGAAACAAAAATATATGCGGCAAAAACTGCAACATAAACAAATGCATCTTCTTTTACCATGAGTGTAAAGAGAGCAAACAGGAATACGAGAGGAGTTTTCTGCTTCTCGTAGAAGTAAAAAGTCCACATAAGAAACGGAACGAGCAAACAGTTCTCATGAAAATCAAACAGGCAGCCGCCGAGAAATGCCGCACTTGCAAGAAAGACCACAGACATAAGGCATATATTTATGTTCGGCAGTTTTCTGTTTTTCATTATAAGTACAAAAGGAATAACAGCACTGTAAACAGCAAGAGTCTGGCAAACCGCAACTGTTGCGGAAGATGGGAAAATATAATAAACGGGAAGAAAAACATACAGTGCCGGTGAAAAATGAATTGCAAAATGAGAAAGAATTTTGTCTCTTTCACAGCTCACAAGAGGTTGTAACGAGTTTTTCATATTGTAATACATATTTGCAAATATACCAAAATCATAGTTTGGTGCAGAATATGTATTGTACCTGAGAACTGAAACAGTGGTAACACCAGCAAAGAACACAATCGCAAGTAATCCAACGGTAAAAGCTGTCACCTTCGGGGAAATATTAACATTCAAATGCTCTCTGTTTGAAAAATAATGATGAACACTCAGGCAAAAAAGAACCGCAAGAGCAATAAATGTATAAATACTTTCACTGCTGACAAGAAGAATCAGAGAAAAAAGGAAAACTGAACACATCAGCACTGTACGAGAAATACCCTTTACTCTCTGTTCAACGCAGCAACAAATCACAAAAAACGATATAAAAATGCACACAAACGGCAAAAGCTCGGTTACAATCTCAAGACCGACTTCAAATCCGTTAACTACTGTAATGACAGCGGAAGACAACAGCCATGCGGAAAATATTTTTTCAAAAAATGAATCAGATATAAAATTCAATACCCTTTTTAATACATCCATTTTAAATTTCCCTTCAAAAAATAAAATATTAATCATTTGTATT
The DNA here is from genome assembly GCA_964454355.1 of uncultured Eubacteriales bacterium. Classification (GTDB taxonomy): domain Bacteria; phylum Bacillota; class Clostridia; order Oscillospirales; family Acutalibacteraceae; genus UBA1081. The sequence goes on from CAYVTA010000024.1 coordinate 22,838, forward strand.
GAAATTATATGATATTCATATCTTATTGTCAACACAAACAATAATTTATCTGCGATGTAACGGGGAACCCCCGGCGAGGGTTCCCCAC